>CATMRP010000020.1 GCA_950073835.1 uncultured Alteromonadaceae bacterium | reverse complement strand
CCGACAGACGCCACAGCACCAGCCAGGTTAATATCAATAACGAATGTTTAAATACTGCAGTAATTTTTTCCATTACTATTTGCACTGTTCGCCTGACCGCTCTAACACAGTGATAAAACCGCCAATATGTTTATTACAAAAATCACCTCCTAAAATAGTAATACAAATTTGCCAGAGTACCTATCCACAACACAGCTAATGCGACTAATTAGCCAGGTTGCCAGCCAGATTAACGGCAATTCCAACCAGAAAAAGCCTGGCTCCAGTCTTTCCACACCGGTGTCATGCCTAGCTTTACCACAGCGTCTGCCACCGCTTCAGGTGAGCGTTTATCATCGGTGCTAAACTGCTCAAGTGCTTCATCTGTGGCTGAATAACCACCCGGTTGCGTGCTGGATGCCGCGCTCAGACTAGTGATACCAAAGGGCATCAGCTTGTCTCTCAGAGCTGCCGACTCACGGGTTGATAAACTGATCTCTACCTCTGCATTCAGCAGCCGGTGCACGCAAATAAGCTGCAGTAACTGGCGATTGGTCATATCCAGCGTACTCACCTTGTCGCCCGTGTAGGGCCTCAGTCGCGGTACCGACAAGCTATAGCGGCTTCGCCAGTAGCGGGATTGCAGATATTCCAGATGCAGTGCCGTAAAGTAGCTATCCACACGCCAGTCGTTTAGCCCGATTAATATACCCAGGCCGATTTTATCCATCCCGGCACGGGCCAACCGCTCAGGCGTTAACAGTCGCCAGTCAAAATCCTGTTTATTACCCCGCGTGTGATATTCAGCATAGCGTCGTCGTTGATAAGTCTCCTGATATACCATCACTGCATCAACGCCCAGGGTTTTAAGTATCTGGTAATCATCTTCGGCCAGCGGCTGAACTTCCATCGCAACATAACTAAAGTGTGGTTTGATCAGGGGTAACACCCGGCGAAAATAGGCCATACCAACTTTACGCTCGTGCTCCCCGGTTACTAGCAGCACACTGTCAAACCCCATGGCTTTAATGACCGCGACTTCTGCGCTTATCTCTTCTTCAGACAGGGTTTTACGACGAATCGCATTACTCGCCGAAAACCCGCAATAGGTACATTCATTGGCACAGAGATTTGATAAATACAACGGCACAAAAAACTGCATGGTATGACCAAACCGGCAACGGGTAAGTTGCCTGGCGCGGCTGGCTAATACCGACAAATAGGACTCGGCGGCTGGCGACAGCAACGCCGGCAGGTGCTGCAAGGTTAATTGCGGCGCATTAAGGGCGGCTTCCACATCTTTGGCGGTACTGGCATAGATGCGTAGCCGAATGTCATCCCAGTCGGTGGCCGCCAGTGTGTCTGCAAAACTCATAGATCTTCCAGAAACGCGTCTGGCGGACTGGTGGCCACCGCCCTTTTATGCCCGGCAGCCAAACCGGCTTCATATGCCTGGCGTCCGGCTGTGACTGCATGGTTAAATGCCCCTGCCATGGCGATTGGATCATGCGCGGCAGCCATAGCAGTATTCACCAGCACCGCATCTACCCCCATTTCCATTGCCGCGGCCGCATGACTTGGTGCGCCTATCCCTGCATCGACCACCACCGGTACGCTGGTCTGCTCAACAATTATCTGCAGGAATTCGCGGGTTTGCAGCCCCTGATTAGAACCAATCGGCGCCCCCAGCGGCATCACTGCCGCACAGCCAACCTCTTCCAGTCGTTTGCATAATACGGGATCGGCCGGGCAGTAAGGCAATACCACAAACCCCTGATTAACCAATAGCTCTGCGGCTTTAAGTGTTTCCACAGGGTCTGGCAGCAAGTAGCGCTGATCCGGATGAATTTCCAGTTTCACCCAGTGGGTGTGAAGCGCCTGGCGCGCCAGTTCAGCCGCGTAAACCGCCTCATTTGCCGTGCGGGCTCCTGCGGTGTTAGGCAGTAACTGCACACCCAGCTGCTGTAAGGGGGTTAGTAATTGATCTGAGCGGCGCGACAGGTCCATACGCTTTAAAGCCAGCGTGGTCAGCTCACTACCACTGGCAGCAATGGCTTGCTGCATAATAGTGGCGCTGGCAAACTTGCCGGTGCCGGTGAACAATCTGGATGAAAAGGTTTTATCTGCAATCTTAAGCATTGGTTATCCCCCGGCGACAACAGTAAAGAGAGTTACCTGATCGTCAGCATGCAAGGCATGTTGAGGCCATAATGTACGGTTTATTACCCGCTGATTCACCGCCAGAGCAAGCCCGTTTTCGTCTACCGAAAGCAGCTCGAGGAGCTGTTTCAGGCTCAGGCCCTCGGCCACTTCCGTTACCTTGTCGTTAACTGTAATCTGCATTGCGCTCTCCACATACCGGACACCCTTTAAGGGAGGGCACTTTTAAGGCTTGCCACTGACCACTCAAGCCATCGAAAAGCCGTAACTCCCCCCAGTTTGGTGGGGCCATAGAAGTCATAAACAGCAGGGCCTGTAGCGCCTGCGCCGTGCCAACGATGCCTACTACCGGCCCCAGGATTCCCTGGGCAAGGCATGTATTAGGCTCACTTTGCTCCGGTGCGTATAAGCATCTGTAGCAACCGTGAGTCTGGTCGGGATGTAACATTAATAATTGCCCCTGCATACCACTGGCAGCGCCGGATATAAGCGGTACACCAAGCTGATAGCAGACCCGATTAATTAATTGCCGGGACGCCATGTTGTCGGTGCAGTCAAGCACGACCGACGCCCCTTGCAGCAGGCTTTCAGCATTACTTTCAACCACTCTGGTGGCATAGCATTGCACACTCAGCGTCCGGTTCATGTCACGCAAGCGCAGACTCGCCACCCTGGCCTTGGCCTCACCAAGATCCCGTTCACCGTAAAGAGGCTGTCGCGGCAGGTTACTCAGCTCCACCTCATCACCGTCGATCAGTCTTAGTCTGCCAACCCCGGCGCCGGCTAAGTACGGCGCCACCGCACAACCGAGTCCGCCAAGCCCCACAATCACTGCGTCTGCGAGGCGTAAGGCCTGTTGCTTATGCTCATCCATCTCCGCCACCAACAGTTGCCGGCTGTATCGGTTGTAATCATCTCTGGTTAACACGGGCATACGTCTCCTTAAGCCTGTTCACCGCAGCCAGCGGATCGGCCGCGCAGGTAATGGCGCTAACTACCGCCACACCGCTTACCCCGGTGCCGACCACATCGGCAAACCTGGCCTGACTGATGCCACCGATGGCCACCGTGGGTATCTCCCCGGCGAGTCGTTGATAACGCCGCAGCCGGTCTAACCCCTGGGGTTTGGAAGGCATCATTTTGGTCTGGGTGGCAAAGACATGGCCGAGGGCGATATAGGAAGGTCTGAACTGTTTGGCCCGGCATAATTCAGCATAGCCATGAGTAGAAATGCCCAGCCGTAGCCCGGCTTTGTATATGGCGCTTAAGTCCGCACTGTCCAGATCTTCCTGCCCCAGATGAACACCGTAAGCGCCGCACTCAATAGCCAGTTGCCAATGGTCATTGATAAACAATCGGGTTTGATAGGGCTCAGCCATATTGACTGCCTGGCGGATTTGCTTAGCCAGTTTTGCCCCGGGATGCTTGATACGCAACTGGATAATGTTCAGCCCCAGGGGTAAAAACAAAGCTAACCATTCCAGGCTGTCTACCACCGGATATAAACCAAGTGCAGTGCAGCCTAAGGGGGCAAACCCTTCGGGCGGCAGGGTAAAATCAGCATCTGCAGATAACTGGCGCACCGCGGGGAAGTGTTGCGGATCTGCGGGCCAGCCACAGCGAGCCAAGGGCCCGGCGCCAGAGCCTGCCGCATACCCCTTAGCCAGGCCCGTGTTTACATAAGCTTTAGCAACACAAACAGCATCATGTAGGGGGTAATCCAGTGCCAGGACGGCAGCGATAGCACTGCCAAACGTGCAGCCACTACCATGGTGATTATCAGCCTGCTGCCGGATACTGCTATAGCACCAGTGCGTCTCTTTGGTGTAGAGCCGGTCTTCTGCATGTTCTGAAAAGCCATGCCCCCCGGTGCAGAGCAGCTTTGTTTTCAACAAGTATTCTGAATCTACCTCGCCATCAACGCAGGCCAGCAAATACTGCGCTTCGTCACTATTCGGTGTACACAGATCAACGCAGGCTAACAGAGCTCGACAGCCCCGGGCAGAAACGTTGGCCATTTTGGCACCGGTAGTCGCCACTTGTACCGGATCCCAAATAACTCGAACCTGATCATTACGCTCACGAACCTGGTTAATCAGCGCAATGACTACATCCACCTGCCCGTCATTACACAACAAGCCGATTTTGATGGCCTGGGGCGGCATATCCTTTAGCAATGCCTGCCCCTGAGTGCTTAATAATTCGGGGGCAACTGCCGCTACCTGCTCAACCGCCAAGGAATTCTGAGCGGTTATTGCGGTGATCACTGTGCAGGCATGGCAACCCAAATCGTGAAGGGTGAGTATATCGGCCTGAATCCCCGCACCACCGCCGCTATCGGAGCCGCTGATGCACCAGACAACAGGACGCTGATCAGTGACTGTCATGATCGCTATCCCCGATGCTGACGGCCGGATGATAAAGCTCTGCGCCGCGTTGATTAAACTCGACCGATTTGGCGCGCATACCATCCACCTGCTCGGCGGTAGCTTGGTCAGGGGCGACTTTCACCGCAATGGCTTCTCCCCGGGCGTTTTTAGCAGCCGCATCACGAACTTCTTGTGAGATTTTCATCGAACAGAATTTGGGGCCACACATGGAGCAAAAATGCGCTACTTTGCCAGCCGCCTGAGGGAGTGTTTCGTCGTGGTAAGCCCGCGCGGTGCCCGGATCCAGCGCCAGATTAAACTGATCCTCCCAGCGAAATTCAAAGCGGGCTTTGGACATGGCATTATCCCGAATTTGCGCCGCCGGATGCCCTTTCGCTAAATCTGCCGCGTGCGCGGCAATTTTATAAGTGATAAGCCCTTGCTTCACATCCTCTTTATTTGGCAAGCCCAGATGCTCCTTGGGCGTGACGTAGCAAAGCATTGCGCAACCAAACCAACCAATCATGGCGGCGCCAATTCCCGACGTAAAATGGTCGTAACCGGGTGCAATATCGATAGTGAGCGGGCCAAGGGTGTAGAAAGGCGCGCCATGACAATGCGCTAACTGCTCATCCATATTGGCTTTAATTAAATGCATGGGCACGTGTCCCGGCCCCTCAATCATTACCTGTACATCATATTCCCAGGCAATTTTGGTAAGCTCTCCAAGGGTATGTAGTTCGGCAAACTGCGCCTCATCATTGGCATCGGCCACAGAGCCGGGACGTAAACCATCACCCAGACTCAGCGACACATCATAAGCTGCACAAATCTGGCAGATTTCCCTGAAGTTCTCATACAAGAAGCTCTCAGCATGATGACTCAGGCACCACTTAGCCATAATGGAGCCACCACGGGATACAATGCCCGTTACGCGATTTGCCGTCATTGGCACATAACGCAACAACACTCCGGCGTGTATGGTAAA
This sequence comes from uncultured Alteromonadaceae bacterium, assembly GCA_950073835.1. Classification (GTDB taxonomy): domain Bacteria; phylum Pseudomonadota; class Gammaproteobacteria; order Enterobacterales; family Alteromonadaceae; genus Alteromonas. The sequence continues at coordinate 42,307 of CATMRP010000020.1, read as the reverse complement.
GTAATCGACGCCCTGTTCCGCTTGTTCGATTAAAGTGTCTCTAAACAACGGCCAGGTTAGGTCCTGTGCAACGCCGTTCACCTTTTCCAGCGCCTGATAGATGGGCACTGTACCGAGGGGGACCGGGCTGTTGCGAAGTAACCACTCGCGGGTTTCGTGAATATTACGCCCGGTGGATAAATCCATAATGGTATCTGCGCCCCAGCGGGTTGCCCAAACCAGCTTTTCGACCTCCTCTTCGATGGAAGAGGTAACTGCCGAATTACCAATATTGGCATTCACCTTTACCAGAAAATTACGGCCAATAATCATTGGCTCAGACTCCGGGTGATTGATATTTGCCGGAATAATGGCGCGCCCGGCGGCCACTTCGGACCGAACAAATTCCGGCGTTATCTGTTCTGGTAGTGCGGTGCCAAAGTTTTCTCCTTTGTGCTGTTGTAACAGCGCTTTATCCCTGACCTGGGCCCGGCCCATATTCTCCCTAATGGCAATGAACTCCATTTCCGGCGTTATGATCCCTTGTCGGGCATAATGAAGCTGGGTAACACATTGACCGGATTTCGCGACTTTTATGGGGCGTTCTACCTGCATCCGTAACGAGCGGGCATGCTCATCAAGCTGGCTAGCGCGGGTATATTGGGATGCTGAAACTGCCACTGCCTCGCAATCATCGCGCTGTTCAATCCATTGCGCCCTGCACTCTTGCAAGCCGTTGTGCACATTGATGTTGATATCCGGATCGCCATAGGGGCCTGAGGTATCGTAAACCAGTACCGGCTCATTCGCCTGATAAACCGGCTTGGCAGCATCGCCACCAAGCAGACTGTCGGACTGTTCAATACTGCGCATAGGCACGCGAATAGTCTGATCTGAACCATTCAGGTAAACCCGTCTGGAGCCGGTGAAGCTTTCGCCGCTCAATTGCTCAATGAAATGTTGCGCCTGTTCGCGCTGTTGACGTCGTGTTGACATAGCATTTATTCCTTTTGGAGTGAGAAAAATGCTTGTCAGGAGTGTTTAAAAAGACGATTACTTCAGCCACAACAAAACCTTCCGGTGCTGTGTTGTACTGTGGGTAATATTGCCTTGTTCCCTTCGCAGGTATTAGCCTGATCAGGTTCAACGGATCCCGCTTTCGCGGTCTCAGCTTGCATTCTGTAAAGAATAGCGAAGCACTCCGACAAGTATCGTTAATTGCAGCCTTTTAGCTTCTGCAACCAGATTGCCACCGAGTATAGGGAATGCTATCTGCCACTTCAAGGCCTGCAGGTAAGTTAGTTTGCTCTTAATGAAATGGTCATTTTGACCGGGAATAATAGTATCAACACTACCCAATTCGCTGAATGTGCGTACAATGTGCGCTTTTTATCAGAAACAGTAACCATAGCCAGCATTATGACCGATAACGCCGATCCGTATCATGACATTCGCCCCTACAACGACGCCGAAGTGCCTGCGTCCATAGAGCGACTGATTAACGATCAGGAATTTATTAACGCTATTGTTAATCACCGGTTTGAACACAGTCCGCGTTGGCTGTCGTCGCTGCTGAGCCCGCTGGTTAAAGTGCTGCTACGACTGAAATGGCGCAAATTTAAAACCGTTGCTCACATTCAGAACGAAGTGGGGGTGTTTATGGAATCGCTGCTGCAGCGCACCAGTCAGGGTATTAGCGTACAAGGGCTGGATAAACTCGACCCCAACACAGCCTATATTTTTATTTCTAATCATCGCGATATAGCTATGGATCCCGCGCTGGTTAATTTTGCCCTGCACCGTGCCGACCATGAAACCGCGCTGATAGCGTTTGGGGATAACCTGCTCAAAAAGCCCAGTGCCACCGAGCTAATGAAGCTCAATAAAGGTTTTGTGGTAAAGCGTTCCGCCAAAGGCCCGCGGGAATTACTCAAAGCTCTCACGCAGCTATCGAATTTTATTAAAGACTCATTGAATAACCAGCAGTCTATCTGGATAGCTCAGCGCGAAGGGCGCGCCAAAGATGGCATGGACCTGACCGATCCGGCGATCCTGAAAATGTTCTACATGGCTGGTAAGCAACAAAAACTCGCCTTCGGTGAGTACATGAAATCATTAAATATCGTGCCAGTTGCCATTTCCTACGAGAACGATCCCTGTGATATTGCCAAAGCCAACGAGCTTTATCAGCGCGAGCACCTGGGCAGTTACAACAAAACAGAATTTGAAGATATCGACAGCATTATTCAGGGTATCATCGGCAATAAATGCCGGGTGAGCGTGAACTTTGGTGAAGTGATCACCCAGGATTTCGAAACGCCGGAAGCATTGGCCGAGCATATCGACCAGCAAATCCACCACAACTATCAGCTATACCCGATTAACTATCTGGCTGCTAATCAGCGCTGCGACGAGCTCACCCAGGCCTGCCGCGATCGCTTTGCTGCCAAGTTGGCTGAGCTGCCCGAACAGGCTCAAAGCTACCTGATAGCCAACTATGCTAACCCGGTGCATAACGCCAACTAGTGGTTGGACCAGCAACTTTTTGCTACTATCGGCTGACTGAATTAAGCTGCGGGTGTTTATGCAACTTCATGCCATTGCCGGCTACATAGAAAATATATATCTGGTTGAAGACCAGGCCGGGCTTATGCTCCTGGATGGTTGCAGCCGCGCGGATGTAGAAACCGTTTGTCGTTATATTGGTGATGAAATGGGCCTGCCACTCTCAGCACTTAAACTCATTGTGGTTACCCATATGCACCCGGATCACGCCGGTGGCGCGCGGTTATTACAACAACGAAGTGGTGCGTTACTCGCCTGCCATCCTAAAGCGCCGGGCTGGTATCGCGGCATCGCTGGCAGAACCGCGCATGCCATTGACGTAGCGCTGACCTGGTGGGTAGCCGGAAAGTTAGGTAAACCTAAGCGGCATATCTGGTATAAGCCATCCTTTGAGCCGGATATCAGGCTTAATGACGAGCAGCGTCTACCGGTATTTGCAGACTGGCAGGTGATATACACGCCTGGCCATACCGACCACGATATATCCTTATTCCACCTGCCAACCCGGCAACTCTATGTGGCTGATTTAATTGTATCGGTGAAAAAACGGCTATCCTCACCCTACCCGGTATGCCATCCCAATCAATACAAACGTTCACTGAAGCGGGTGAGTCACCTGAATCCGTTCCGGGTGTATTGCGCTCATGTGAAGCCCTTGGCAGACGAGGACATCGATTATCCGGCGCTGATAGCCCAGGCGCCGGCGCTGCCGAAAAATCACTGGCACTCCAGTAAAATCAGAATTTACCGGGCGCTGGGCTTGCGCTCTAACCAGCATTAATTAAGTGCTTTGGTCAGCAGCGCTAATCGGTCAGCCCGGCGCAGCCAGACACTTACCGCCAACAGGAGCAAACAAAGCCCCATACCCAGTTGCGTGGAATACGCCAGGGTCCGGATATCCCAGTTTTGAACTACGAAACCAGCAAGCACTGCGGCCCAGGCAAATCCGCTGGTCAGTAAAGGCGTGGCCACCGCTGCCCATTTACCGCCGGAATCGAGTGTACCGGCCAGCACCAACAGCACCGGAAAGCTGAATTGCAACATGGTGATTGCTGGAAATAATGCCCACAAAAACACCGTTTGCGAGGAAGCGTTAATCGCGATTGTCCAACTGACGCCGCAAATGATAAACGCTATAGCCAGGGGCCGTTCGGCACCAAACCGGGCACTGCAGAGGCCCCCCGCTATGCAGCCAAATGCTGAAACGAACAAAATAAGCCCGATTTTACTGCCGGCAGCCTCAAACCCCATTCCCAGCTTTTCGGCCATTGAAAACATAAAGGCAAATCCCTGACCGCTAAAGGTAACAAATAAGACGCCCATGAGAATAATGACTATTGGCCGGGCACTTACCCGTAACACCTTATCTGACTCATGGCTGGCGTCCATGCTGACCGGCAGCCCCCTGTACGCATACATTAAAATCCAGTAACCGGCACATAACGTCCCGCTAAACAAAAAGCCCCCGGCGATACCCAGATTGTCAGTGGCCAGACTAGCCCCGGCCACCATAACCGACATTAATAACACACCAATCATATCCACCAGTCCGAAGAGCACCCCGGGCGATCGGCTCTGTGCGATGTAAAAAGAGGTTACCCCCATTAATACCCCAACCATCAGACCACTGAGCAGTTGTAACATCAGGGTGAGCAACGGGTATGGAAAGAGCACGCTGAGCAAAAACTGGGCTGTTACCAGAATAGCGCCTGCATAAGTTATCAGTTTGAAATAGCTCAACCTGGCCAGTAACCAGGCCACCGCAAAAGTGGCCAGCGCAATACCAATAAAAGGCGCTGCCACCAACCATCCGGCCAGACTGGTAGCGACACCCGTTTCACGTATAAACTGGGTCAGTAACACCGGTTTTACTGAGCTGAACAACGTCGACATGGAAAAGCTGGCGCTAGCGGCAATGACCAGCAGCAGCGCTGGCCTGATAGCGTTCATCATTGGGCAAACCTCGCTTTGTGTGACGCGGCCAGTTTGGCCTGTATATGTTCGCCCGCAGTCACTGTTGGATATTTGGCCGGGTTGTTTGCGTTAACGCAGCCAGCCAGCGGCGTGACTTTTGTTGCAGTATCCGGGTCGATAAACATCGCAATGGAAAGCCGGTCTTTGCCATTAGTGCGAGGCATAACACGGTGCAGGGTAGACCGATAGGTGCCATTGGTCCAGTGCTCCAGCAAATCACCGCTGTTCACTACTGCAGCGCCTTGCTCTGGCGGAACATCCATCCAGTTTTGTTCGTGATTTAGCACTTGCAAACCGCCGGCATTATCCTGAAACAGCAAGGTTAAAAAGCCATAATCGGTGTGCGCGCCTGCGCCTAACTGCCCATCGCTCAGCTTATTTTTATCCTGAGCCGGGTAATACAACAAGCGTAATGAGATGTTCTCACCGTTATGCGCTCTGGTAAAAAAGTGTTCCTGTTCGCTCAGTTGTCTGGCCATCACCCGTTGAATTTCATGGGCGGCTCTGAGTACTTCAGCGTAAAATTGTTGCATTAACAACTTAAACGCCACACTTGGCCAGCGTTCATCCGCCGGACACGCGGCAAGTATATTACGCATGGTAAACGTTTCTTTGAGATCAGCGGGGGCAGCAGGGTCGAGGTTCTCTTCCAGCACCCCCTGATAGCCGAAATTTTCTTGTGCTGACTGATAGCGACAACGGGCTTTCACCGCTTTATCGCCACAGAAAAACTCACGACTCATGGCGAACACTTTGCTAAGCAGTGCGGGATCGATACCAATGTCGCTGATTTGCATAAACCCAAGACCACTCAATGAATCGTGAATAGCCTGAGCGGGATCAGGATGGGAATAAAAAGGAATAACAGGTAAAGACATAATCTCTCTCATCGATTTAACGTAAATTAATGATGGTGTAACAGATACACCCTTTGGCAGTACTAGAGAGAGGTTGGGTTTTCAGTCCACCAGGCCAGGCACCAGTGGAAAAAGCCATAACTGCAGGGCAACAAATTGAGTTTACTGAAGTGCGGTACTGGCAGTTGCTGTTTTACCAGACCGGGGGTAAACACAGTCAGCAGTGACATAATATCAATCAATAAGCCCACCACACCACCCGCGTAGCGGTGCGATGTAGCACTGACTGATTGAAAGAATCCGATGACGGCCAATTTTTTACCTTGTATACTTTATAAACTAAAATACTACACGTCCTGAAACCTAATGCAACGGGCAATGACGCGCCGGTTTTAATCTACAAGGTAATTTGAATGACCAACGCTCAACAGTTCACATCGGTAGAGCAGTACATTGCCGCTCAGCCCGAGGAAAAACAGCAGGTTTTATCGCAGTTACGCCAGGCAGTAGTGACTAACCTGCCAACCGGGTTTAGCGAATGCATCAACTACAACATGATTGGCTATGTGGTGCCTCATCAACTGTTCCCGGCCGGTTATCATTGCAACCCCGAATTACCATTGCCCTTTATGAACCTGGCGGCACAGAAAAGTCATTACGGTTTTTATCATATGGGCATTTATGCCATGCCTGAGCTCGAAAGCTGGTTTCGGGGCCGTTACGCCCAAGCTGTACCTACCAAGCTGGATATGGGTAAGAGTTGTATTCGTTTTAAAAATCCCAAACACATCCCCTATGACCTGATTGGCGAACTGGTCAGCAAAGTGAGCGTTGATGACTGGATATCGGTTTACCAGTCATCAATAGTAAAGAAAGCCTAGTAAAGGCGCCCCTGGTAACGCTACCTGCCAAGCTCATCACGTACAATTTGCGCGCCGGCACTTAACGCCGCTAATTTTCCGCTGGCGATTTGGCGGGGCAACGGCGCCATGCCGCAGTTCGTGCACGGATAAAGCTTATCCGCATCAACAAACTGTAATGCTTTGCGCAGCGTATCGGCAACTTCTTGCGGCGTTTCGATGGCATTGTTAGCCACATCGATAGCACCTACCATCACTTTTTTACCGCGCAGCAATTCAATTAACTCCATGGGCACCCGTGAATTGTGGCATTCCAGCGAAATCAGATCGATATTCGACTGCTGCAGTTTAGGAAACACCGCTTCATACTGGCGCCACTCAGCCCCCAGGGTTTTCTTCCAGTCGGTGTTGGCTTTGATACCATAGCCGTAGCAGATATGCACCGCGGTTTCACATTTGAGGCCTTCAATGGCTCTTTCCAGTGCCGCGATTCCCCAGTCATTCACTTCATCAAAGAAAACGTTAAAGGCCGGCTCGTCGAACTGGATAATATCAACGCCTGCAGCCTCCAGTTCTTTAGCTTCCTGATTGAGAATGCCGGCAAACTCCCAGGCCAGTTTTTCACGGCTCTGATAGTGATCGTCGTAAAGGGTATCAATCATCGTCATCGGGCCGGGTAACGCCCATTTTATTGGCTGATTGGTGTGTTTACGTAAGAACCGGGCATCGTCGGCAAAGACCGGCTTTGTTCTGGCCACTGCATCCACCACTACCGGTACACTGGCATCGTAGCGGTTGCGAATTCTTACCGTTTTACGATTTTCAAAATCCACACCACTTAAGTGCTCGATAAACGTGGTGACAAAATGCTGGCGGGATTGCTCGCCATCACTAACAATATCAACCCCAGCGCGGAGTTGATCCTGCAACGACAACAGCAGCGCATCCTGCTTTCCTTCCACCAGCGCTTCACCTTCCAGCTTCCAGGGTGACCACAGGGTTTCAGGCTGTGCCAGCCAGGCTGGCTTCGGCAAACTGCCGGCGCTACACACAGGTAATAATTTTTTCATAGTCAGCATGCTTTTGGGTTGTTAGTTAGCGTAATTGGCAGACCATTGCTCAAGCACGGCCTGATAAGGTTTAATAAAATACTGTTCGGCAAACCGACCCTGCTCGATAGCAAGCTGGCTGCGCTCTTCACGGTCATACACGATTTGGGTAACCGAATGATCCGGGTGTTTCAGATTAGGCTTATACTGTTGCCCGGCCACTGCATTGGCGTTGTAAATCTCCGGCCGGTATATCTTTTGGAACGTTTCCATAGTGGCTATGGTGCTAATCAACTCCAGGTTAGTGTAGTCATTCAACAGATCGCCAAAGAAGTAAAAAGCCAACGGCGCAACACTGTTTGGCGGCATAAAATATCGCACCTTAAGGCCCATTTTCTGAAAATACAGTTCGGTGAGTGACGACTCGTTAGGCTGATACTCAACCCCCAGTACCGGGTGGGTATTCTCGGTGCGGTGATAAGTTTTGCTGTCAGACACGCTCAGACAAATTACCGGACGCTTAGTGAAAGCCTGTTGATATTCCTGAGAATTCACAAAACACTTAAACAACTTGCCATGCAGATCGCCGAAATTGTCCGGGATGCTAAAGCCTGACTGGTTTTTATTATGATTAAGCAGCAACACACTAAAATCATAGTCACGCACATAAGAGGAAAAATTATTGCCAACATTGCCGTTAATCCGCTCGTTGGTTTGTGTATCAACAATATAGGTTTGCAGCACTTCGATGGTCGGAAATGTTTGCCCGCTGCCATCGATATCAATGTCCACCGAGACAATTTCAAGCTCCACGCTGTAGCGTTTACCGGCCGGATTATCCCAGCTTGCCAGGGCGTTAAAGCGGTTATCTATCATCGCCAGAGCGTTACGCAAGTTCGCTTTGCGGTATTCACCGCGGGCCAGGTTGGCGAAATTAGTGGTGATTCGCGTGTTGTCTGATGGACGGTAGTCTTCATCGAAACAAACGCGCTTTATGGTAAAGCTAAAATCATCTTTCATGGTTGTTTGCTACCCTGCTCATAGAACTAAAACTCATCAAACACTATTTGTGTTCAGAACCTGAGAGAGTTATACGCGCCGATTCACATGAATAAAAGTGACTTTATTTCATTAATACATGAATACCATTCATACTTTGAGTTGTCGCCAGCGCGTCGACTAGTGGCAAAACCGATCCAGAGCTTGTAACAGACGCTGATTAAATTCACTCGCCAGCTGGCTTTGCGGGGCTACTGACTCGAAAGCGTGAAATGCACCGGGTACGGTATACAGCTCGGTAGCAATGCCTGCAGCTTCGAGCTTTTCGGTAAACGCGCAGTTTTCGGCATAAAACAAATCCAGTTCTCCCACCGCAATGAACGTAGGTGGTAAACCGCTGAGGGTTTTCGCTCTGGCTGGTACATGGTGACTGGATATTTTATCGCTGCCGGGCGCTTTGCCAAGAAAAGTGCGCCAGCCATAGTGATTCTGCTCGGCTGTCCATAAGTACTGCCCCTGATGAGCTGGCGGCATTACGGTACTGCCGGTTCTGTCGTCCAGCATGGGATAAAGCAGCGCCATGCCGCTAAAATCAACCACCTTATTGTCGACACAGCGAAGTGCCAGATTAACCGCGTGGCAGCCACCGGCACTCACGCCCAATAAGCTGATTCGGTTCACATTGATAGCCAGGTTACCGGCCTGTGCAATGAGCCAGTTCACAGCGGCCTGATGTTGTAACTGAGCTTCGTTTGGCCCCACTTCAGGCGCCAGACCGTATTCCACCGATACGACCGCACAATTCAGCGCCCTGGCCAGACCCTGCATGCGCGGCAGAGAATTCTGGCAGTTGCCCATTACCAGCCCACCACCATGAAAGTGCAGCACCGCCGGCCGCGCGGGGGCATCCGCATTAGTATTTACCAGCCAAAGTCGAACGCTCCGGTAACCCGCCCCATCCGGTACTTCAACCACCTCGAAAGGCACATCATCAAGAGGCTTACTACCACCTACTCTGGCCCGCTTTCGGTAAAACCCCAGATTCGCACCGTTTAAAGGCGGCGAATTTTCCGTGAGTTGAAGCAAAGCACCAAGAAAAGGCTGTAACTCTGTGGCAATCAATGGATCCTGTTCATCGCTATGTGTGCTCATGGCCACCTTATATGCGTTTCGTTGCAGCATCATAGTAATCAGTGTTTCACTTTTTCAGGCGAAAGAGAAGTGATGATACATCTCACCCGTTACCCCATAAAAAAAGCCCCGAAACAGCCGGGGCAAAGCACGGATGGGAACATCCTGCAATGAGTTCAGATCATAAGTAAGTAATTACTTAGCAAAATTTACTTTATATCAATCAGACAGTTATTTATTTAGCGCCAGCTCCTTCTCGGTTTTAAAGCCAAACACCTTGCGTAAAATAAGGGTGGCCGGACAAAAGCCGGTAAAGCTTTGCTGAAAAAGATTGGCGCCAATAAAGACGGTAAACCATAAAAAGTTTTCATGGACAAACCAGGTAAGCGCTACCGACAGCAACACCATAAATCCGGCAAAAGCGGTTAACGCACGTTCTGCAGACATAACTAACTCCTAATAAAAATAGCGGAAAGACGCATACACATTGCTGGCATCTTTAAATTGTGAGTAAAAGGTGTGGGGCTCATCACCGTAAAACAGGTTGGCCCCGCCGTTTATCTGCCACTCATCCACCGGTGAATAGGTAGCACGAAACTTCATGTAGCCGTCACTATCAGTAGGCGAATAGAAATTAAACCAGTTCAGAGTCAGCGTTTGCCTGAGCGCCCGGTACATTAACTGGGTTGTCACCACATGACGGCTCTCTTCCTGTTCGTACTGCGGCCAGTAAGAATTGGCAAGCAGCACATCGTGATCAACAATATGCTCGGCGTACCACTGCACGCTGCCGGTTAAATTGGCAACCAGCTCCTGCTCGTAACCCACTAAAAACCGGTGCTGGCTGTTAGGTACTAAAGGGTTGGTACCGTCATCGTCTTCCATGGCATCGTGGTAGGCATATTCCACTTTGGCGAGACCCGGTCCGAGCGGCTTAACCGCACTGGCGCCCCACACATTTAAGCGGCTATAGCGCGGCAAGCCTTGCTCATCGGCCGCCATCGGCGTTTTGTTGTAGCCCCGATACCCGTAGAAGGCGAGCTCAGTTTGCCCGACGGTTTGATACATCCGCAACGCCCACTCGGCGTTATCTGGCTCGTTGCTATCCAGCACGTCAAACGCCGGTGCGACATTCATTCCGAATTGCGGATTAAAAAAGGAAAAGTACTCACCAGTAATACCGTTATCCGGCTCAAACCGGGGGGTCACCACCAGATCCACATTCACCCAGTCAAAAAAACCGGATAACTTGGCCGACAGGCTGGGCGCCTTTAAATACTCGTCGTCCCGACCAGCAAAGAAAGACTGGTAATCCTTGGGAAACATGTCATTTAAAAACACATAGTCGCCAGTCCCCCAGGTTAATACCTGCTGACCAATTTTAGCGTCGAACCTTCTGCCCCAGTCACCTAAAAAGGCCAGATTACCCTGCCAGGCTGCTTCGCGAATTTGCACTTTCACACTGTCCAGGACACCGTCGTAATACAGGTCGCCCCGAAACGCCAGGGTTGACGCCTCAAGGGTATAGTCTGCCTGTAATTGCACCCGTAAATCCCTTAAGGTTTTATCGGTATTTAGTGCCGGGTCAGTGTTTATGCGTTGCCCCACAGCAATTTCACCGAAGCCTGCCCAGGTAAAAGGCGATATTTGTTCGCTTTTCTCAAATTCATCAAACTCGTCCCAGGCATCCCATTCATCACCGCTGGTCTGAGCTTCCTGAGCAGTCGATTCTCCAGAGTAAAACATCGGCACTGTCAACAGGATAGCTACAATGGCTAAGGATAAAGAAGAGCGACGCATTATTTTATCCACTGCACAGGCGGGTTACGCAGACTTCGCTCGGTGAACACATCATCCGGCAATCCCACGTTATATTCTGATCCACGGAACTCCATTAGGGTGTAACCACCGTTAGCCAGATCAGACACTTTTGAGCGCAGTACTGTGGGGAAGCCCTGAACTTCATTAACCTGCACCGATTCTACGCGGCGATAATTAGTATCATCACTTTTGTAGAAGTTAATCAGTACCGGTAAGGAGGTAGCCTTGTCGATTTCGACGACGTAGTAGGCAAATTCCACCGATCCGGGCTCTTTAGGCACCGCTTTAAGTACATAGCGCTCAGTGTTTTCTTCGACCAGCGAAAAATCATCCTGGGATACGGCGCGACCAGACACGTCTTCATAGAAGAAGTGCGAGCCCACAAAAGAGGTGCGTTTATCGCCTGCTGAAATTCGTTTCACCAGATCCAGCGCAGGTAAGTACAACCAGCGGTCGTCATCCACATTGGTATCGGCATATTTTTCGACCCGGAAAACCGTGTCTTTTACATCGGTAGGGCGGGAGAAAAACACCATCATTTTCTGGTCGCCGTTATCTTCCACGTCCTTGCGTAAAATAGTGAACTGACGTAACTGCTTGCGGCCCTGGCTGTCCACAATCATCATGCGGGCATCCGAGCGACCGTCAGAACCTGCATAGTAAGCGGCTTTTTCGGCCTGTCTGATCAGTTGGTCTACATCCACCTCTGCCATAGCGGGTGTCAGTATGGTCAGACTGGTGACTGCCAGTATTGTTGCAGCCAGGGTTGATTTAGCAAATTGTGTAAGTTTCATAACCACTCCTTAATTCGCTGACTTAAAAACGATTTTACGGCCCAGACTCATAACCGCGGGTAACAACATCAGGGTTACCAGGGCGGAGATAGCCATGATGCTCGCCAGAAACACACCAACGGTGATGTAAGGCACCAGCGGGGCGAATAGTAACGGCGTAAAGCCCAGCGCAATCACTAACGCATTACGGGAGATAGCGGTTGCCGGCTCCTCAAACAGAATAGCCATGGTTTGCTTAACGGAGCCTGTTTGGTTAAAAGTCGCCCGGGCGCGCTCAAGGAAGTGAATGGCAAAGTCCACCGACAAGCCCAGCGTTAGCGCGGAAAGGATCGCGATAGGCATGTCGTAATCTTTACCCACAATGCCTATCAGGCCGTAAATGAAAGTAATGGTGATAGTAAGCGGCAACATGGCCAGTACGCCGTAAATCAACGAACGAAACAGCACTATCATCATGACAAACACAATCACAAACGCGCCCATTAAGCTGTTTAGCATGCCGGCCACCATATTCTCCTGCCATACCACGTTCAGGTAAGCCTTGCCGGCCCAGTCGGCCTCGATGCCCACAGGCAACGGGTTGGCGCTAATATAGTCACTAACCAGTTGTACTACGGCGGTCATATCCTGGTTATCACCGCTGGTCAGCTGCAGCCATACCAGCGCCGCCCGGTAATCCGGCGTGACAAAGTGCCACAGGTCGTTTGGTCGGTGCGAAGACTGATACTGTAATAATGTTTGGGCGACGGCATTGCTGGAGTCCGGTAATGCATAGTCATTCTGCTCGCCTGAGCGCAGCTCACGATTCACTACCTTCACCACATCCGGCAGCGCATTGGATTTACCCACTAAACCTGATTCCTGCAGGGCAAGTTGTAGCTTTTCAATGTAGGCAAGTATCTCTGGGTTCTGAAAGGTTTTGCTTTGACTGTTCGCCGCTTCCACTTTTGCCATTACCGCATCCAGATAGTCGGTTTCTTCGGTTGTGAGGTCATCAAAGAGCTTATCGTCGATGGCAAAGATCAGGTTTTGCAGCGCTTCGGCTGGTGCACCGCCCTGCACGGTTACCAGCGTTTCTTCGCGCCAGTCCTGCAGCGACGCAGGTATAGCCTGGTCATTCAGCATGCTCTGTGGCATGGCCTGTTCAGAGCGGTCGGTTAATACCAGATAGGCATTGTAAGTACCGGCAAAGTTCTCGTTTAATACGCGGTCTGCCACACGGATCTCGTGATCTGATTTGAACCAGCGTACCGGGTTATCGTTAATCTGAATTTGCGTTACGCCCCACACCGACACCGCGAAAATCGCGCCGAAGGCTAACAGTAAAGATCCTTTATAGCCTGTGGCAATTCTGCCCAGACCGCGGGCGATACGAGCAATGCGTGAACCGTCGCCACTAGTCTCCTGATGCAAAGCCTCTTGCAAATTATTCAGTGCTTTGTCACTCATGCGGGACAGGTATGCGGGAATAAACACAATGGTTACTACAAATGCAAACAGGATCCCAAAGCCCACAAAGGCACCAAAAACCTGCACTGGCGGAATAGGTGTTAGCATCAGCGAGAAAAAGCCAACCGATGAGGTAATCGAGGTATACAGCATCGGCGTAAACAGGTGACCAACCACCTCTTTTACCACCGCATTTAAATCTTCGCCGGGTTTATAGCGATCGGAGAATTCCGACAGAATATGCACTGAGTCAACCACCGCAATCGGCATCAGGAAGATGGCGATCATCGACGACATAATATGCACCGTAAACCCAAAGCCTATGAGCAACCCCATGGTAACGATAACCGTGGCCATAGCCACCACCATCGGCGCAATGATAAGCGGAATACTGCGGAAGAAAACAAACAGCAGAATAAAGATTGTCAGTCCCGCCATTGGCGCTGAGATGCCCATTTGCAGGAACATTTCAAAACCAAACTGGTCTTCAGCCACCGGCAGTCCGGTGATATACCACTGCTCGGTGCCGTCAAACTGATTGATGGTTGCGCGGATTTCTTCGGCAATTCGATAACTCTCGTTTTTATCCAGAATCGGCACATAAATAGCCGCGGCTTTACCGTTTTGTGACACCAGCGTGTCGTACAACAGTGGCAGGCGTTCAATATTGGTTTGAATTTGCGCGGCGGCAGCCTCATCAGCCGGTGGATTTGGCATCATCCATTCAAAACGGATGGTCCCCGCTTCGGCCTGCGAAATATTGTCTACCGTGGAAATAGACATGAGATCGGCATCCACCACCCCATCAATTGACAAAATTGACTCAGTTAGGTCAAAAATGTCAGTCAATGATGACTGATTGTAAACGCCCTGAGAATTTTCATCGTCTACAACCCCCACCACAATGGCGTCGTACATACCAAAATCGGCTTTGGTCTGGTTGTGAAAAACCCGCGCAGGATGATCGGCATCCAACATGTTCTCCGGGTCTGTATCAATGGTAATCCTTGGGATCTGGCTACCAACGCCGAGGGTCAAAAGCAGCAGTATGACATAAACCCACAATGGTTTTTGCGTACTGATTGCAACGAGTTTGCTGGATAAACTATTCATAATCACCGTCGTTAAGACAATAAAACCTGATTTATGATAGCAATATATGCGCCAAATCTAATATAACAAGTTTATTTATTCACACGTAGCACTGAACGGCTGCTAAATTGACAGAAAAATTCTTCTAACAAGCTGATTTCAGGAAGCAAAGCGCCGGTTCGTGTTAGACTGCCGCTTCATTCATTTATTTTCGGTGCCGCCTTCCTTACATGACCTTTCGCTTACTGTTCTTTTCACTGCTCGCCACTGCCATGGGTCAGTCTGTTGTGATGACAACTTTGCCGCCCCTTGGCCGCGAGGTGGGGCTTAGCGAATTTAATGTGGCGTTTCTGATGTCCAGTTCCGCCATGATGTATGCGCTGGGCAATGCATTCTGGTCACGAGTTGGTAAACGGCGGGGGTACCGGCGACTGCTAATTACCGGGCTTAGCGGCTATACCGTTGGCACTTTGATATTTGCCTCCGTATGGCTCACCGGATTTCAGGGTTGGTTAGTCGGCTCGGCTTTATTTATCGCCCTACTGTTTGCCCGCACAGCCCAGGCCACCATTATGTCGGCGACCCCGCCATCGGTGGTGGGTATGGCTATTGCCATCAGCAGTGAAAAAGAAAGGGTTAAAGCCATCAGTAAAGTGTCCTCTGCACACAGTCTCGGACAAATACTCGGGCCGACGTTCGCAGGGCTGATGGTAAGTTTTCACCTATTGGCGCCACTTTATGGCATTACCCTGATGACCTTCATAGCGGTTATGCTGGTCTGGCGTTTTCTGCCAGCGGAACATGGTAAACCTGTTGGTGCGACAACTACCAGAAAAGTACCGTCGGGCGCTCGAACCATACAACCCTATGTGCCATTGCTGATTGGCATGAACGCCAGTGTGTTTCTTGCTATTGCAATGATGCAGCAATCTCTGGCGTTTTTTCTGATTGACCATCACCAGCTAACCACTACCGAAGCCGCCCAGGCAGTAGGACTGGCTATGATGTTAAGTGCCATCTGTGCGTTAATTGTTCAGGTAGCACTCGTGCAACGCACCAGTATGCACCCTGGCAATCTGATTAAAATTGCTTTTCCACTGTTATCGATTGGTTACCTGATAATCTACCTGCATCAGCAAACCCCACATTTATATGTGGCCATGCTGTTTTTAGGCAGTGGGTTGGGGATTAGCTACCCGGCCATAGCGGCACTGGCCAGCTCAAGCTGTAAACCGGAAAATCAGGCCACAGTGACCGGTTTTATCACCGCTTCACCGGCCATGGGTTACATTATTGGCCCGCCGATTGCCGCAACCTTATATGGTATAGGGCACAGAATGCCTTTTATAGCCGCTTCAGTATTGTTGGCAATAGTTACTTTAATCGCCATTACTCATTTGCGCGCACGGTAAACGCCTCTTATCCAGCCTGTCGGATTGATCATAAACGCCATCGAATTCACCATTTCCAAGTGGTAGCCCTATCGTCGCTTCCAGTTATTTTCACAGTCAGTTTTACACCTCCAACCAAAGGTAGAATGACTAGTCTAAGCCCTATTAAATATCAGCGTTATAAAAGCGTTTGTTATTTTTTAGTTCGTCTCACTTGTATCTTTTAAATTAACTATATAGACTAGTCTGTATAGTTAATTGCGGAGACGATTATGAGCCGGGTGAGTGCGCGGGATAAATTACTAAGGGCAGCAGGAGAACTGTTTTACGACCATGGCATCACTGCCACCGGTGTAGATGCGGTGATCACCCGGGCCGGCGTTGCCAAAATGTCGCTGTATAATAATTTTAAATCCAAATCTGAACTGATTGCGGCCTACATTGATGCCCGCCATCAGGAATGGCTAGACCTTTTTGCCCGGCGATCAGACAATCTATCAAATAGTTGGGAGCGGGTACTCGCGGTTTTCGATGCTTATCAGGATCACGCAGAATTCGACTATGAAAATGGCTTTCGCGGCTGTGGCTTATTAAATGCTGCCGCAGAAATGCCAGCAAACAGTCCCGAGCGTGAGGCGGTAAACCGGCATAAGCAGGAAGTCCGAGAAATCGTTATAAACCAGCTCAGTGAATTACCTCTGACCGAAGAAAGCGGTAATAGCGCAGCGGCATTGGCTGAACATATCTGTTTTTTACTCGAAGGCTCGATATCTCTTGCCGGACTGTCACGTGACGTACATGCCATCTCTCGAGCCAGAGCCATGGCAGACAAATTGATTGAGCGTGCCCTATGAGTTCACAACCAGGCTATTTCACAGGCATTTTTGCCGTGATTATTGCCGCCGTACTATGGGGAACCACCGGCACGGCGGCTACTTTCGCGCCTCAGGTCAGCCCATTAGGGATTGCTTCAGTAACCATGGGGGTTGGCGGCCTGTTACTGACGTTGGTTGCTGCAAGGCCCATCGCCCGGCATAAAACCGCACTTTTTAATAATCGTCTGCTGGTATTGGCAGCCGCGGTGAATGTTGCCATTTACCCGCTGGCATTTTACAGCTCAATGAAACTCTCAGGCGTTGCCGTTGGTAACGTTATCTCCATTGGCCTGGCCCCCATTGCCGCTGCCTTGATTGAATGGGCCTTCGATAAACAATCGCTAAACCACAAATGGCTTATCAGTATTGCCTTGGGGATAACCGGAGTGGTGTGTCTGGCGACAGCAAAGCCCGCCAGCTCATTTGAAAGTACCGCCACCAGCTGGCATAACACGATTGGGATCCTGCTTGGTTTAGTCGCCGCTTTTACTTATGCCATGTATTCCTGGATAGCTCGCCGCCTGATTGACCGTGGCATTGCATCCCGGGCAGCAATGGGCAGTATGTTTGGCGTCGGTGCCCTGCTATTGATGCCTGTATTACTTATCACCGGCGCACCACTGCTTGCGTCAGTGAATAATTTTTCGGTGGGGCTATATATGGCCGTGGTTCCTATGTTTTTAGCTTATCTGTTATTCGGCAGAGGCCTGACGGTTGTGCGCGCCAGCCTGGCCACCACTATCACGTTGCTGGAACCGGTTGTGGCTGCCCTGCTGGCTGTTAGCGTAGTAGGTGAAAAACTCTCTCTCACAGGCTGGTTTGGCATCGGCCTTATCAGCGCCTGCTTGCTCATCGCGACAATCAGAAGACGAGTGAAAAGCAAACCCACGCCCTTATATCCAGTTAGCGAAAACCGTACTTAGCCGTTACACTGATGGCATAATTATCCGCGTACAGATAGCACAGGAGTCGTTGCTGTGATAATGCAAACGCAACATCTGAACATGGCAGCCATTGATGATCACAGTACAGAATTACTGGTCATTATGGTGCCGGCCGGACAGGCTGGCTTTCCTTCTCAGGCGTATCCGGCCAGTCTCGAAAGCCTTATTGAACATTATAAAGCATTGGGTGACTGGCATTTAAAAAGTAAATACTTACTGTGTATAGATCCACCGGAATTTAAAGCTTCACGCATATTGTTAGTAAATACTAACGTTAGTATAGAATGGGCTGATGCCACGCGTATCAGTAATGTAGTTACCGACGTATTAGAACAACTTAACCAGGTGAAAGCTGCGATTCTTTTCCCCCCATGGTTACAGGGTGGTGAACTTCTGATCCAGGCCCTTTTTCATGCTTCCTATAAGTTTAGCGATTACAAAACCCAATCATTCCGGCGTACAGAAATTACCTTAGCGTTGCTGGTCAGTGACCACAGCTTAAATGAGTCACTGGACTATGCCCGGGCATTACACAACGGCAAGTGCCGTACCCGCGATCTGGCCAACCTGCCGGGCAATCTGTGTACGCCAGGCTATTTTGCAGAATGCGCGCTGGCGCTTGACGAGCAGTTTGCGACCCTATCCACCAATGTCCTCGACGAAGCACAGTTAACTGAATTGGGTATGGGCGCTTACCTCGCCGTAGGCAAAGGCTCGGTACATTCGGCTTGTATGCCGGTAATTCGCTACGTGGGTGCAGATCCTGAGGCGCCGGCAATCTGGGTCATTGGCAAAGGCATTACTTTCGACAGTGGTGGAATCACCCTTAAAAAGCCGCCGGGCATGCAAAACATGATTTACGATATGTGTGGCGGCGCGTCTGTCATTGGTCTGATGGCCGCTGTTGCAGAACTCAAATTACCGGTTAATGTCACCGGGGTGATCGCCACCGCCGAGAACATGCCCGATGGCGATGCTTTCAGGCCGGGGGACATTCTCACCACCCTGTCAGGCCAAACGGTAGAAATTATCAGTACCGATGCCGAAGGCAGACTGGTACTCTGCGATGCCATTACTTACGCCAAACAGCACCAGCCAGCACTGATTATTGACGTAGCCACACTTACCGGGGCACAAATTGTCAGCCTCGGCAGTCATGCCAGTGGTTTAATGGGTAACTCACCGCAGCTCAACCAGGCGCTGCAGCAAGCCGGCGATGAAAGTGGTGACCGGGCCTGGAGCATGCCACTGTGGCCGGACTATCAGGATGCGCTGGACTCACCCTTTGCTGATATGCGTAATGCAGGCAATCAATCACCGGGCATGATCACCGCCGGGTGCTATTTAGCCCGTTTTGCCGGCAACACCCCCTGGGCCCATCTTGATATCGCCGGAACCAGCTTTCAATATGGTACGGGCAATAGCGCTACGGGCAGGCCTCTGCCCTTGTTGTTACAATTTTTACGAAATTATAGCAACTTAACTGCGCCGCAATGGTCTATCAATACGGATGCTTGTGGATTTTTACCCTAAAGGGAGTAGAAAAAGTAGTTCCAAAGTAGGATTTTTTTTTCGTGAGGCGAGTCCTACAATCGCAAAAGTGTTAAAACGAAGTTAATAAGGAGCCCGTTATGTGGACTAAACCTCAATACACTGAAATGCGTTTAGGCTTTGAAGTTACTCTGTACATCAGCAACAGATAAGAACTTTATACCCGGAGAGAGTTTTCCGGAGACGTCATCTCAACAAGACCTGTAAAAGGTTGCGCTTTCGCTTAGTAGTGGTGCAGCCTTTTTTATTGGTAACGCTTTTTAATCAAATATTACCAGAACCGTTTAGCGGTGTGGTAACCAATCAGGGCTCATTGCATGAAGATTCTGATCCTGGGCGCGGGCGCCGGAGGTGGCTTTCCGCAATGGAATTGCCACTGTGATAACTGCCGTGGTGTTCGCGATGGCTCAATAAAGGCCACTCCCCGCACGCAATCAAGTATCGCTGTCAGCGCCAACGGCACTGACTGGGTGTTAATTAACGCCTCCCCGGATTTACGCCAACAAATAAATCATACGCCAGAACTCTGGCCGGCGGATAAACAGCAGCAACGCGGAACCAGTATTCGTTCTATTATCTTAACCGACAGTCAGATAGACCACACCACTGGCCTGCTAACCCTGCGCGAAGGACTACCACTCCCGGTTTACTGTACCGATGTAGTGCACGAAGATTTAACCACTGCCTTCCCGCTGTTCACCATGCTCAAACACTGGCACGGCGGTTTACAGCGGCATAGTATTGCTACCGATTATGCAGCGTCTTTCACCCCTCAGGGTGCCGAGGGGCTGGTGTTTAATCCGGTTGTACTGGAATCCAACGCGCCGCCCTACTCCAGCTATCGGGATAAAGTCGTACCCGGCAATAATATAGGTTTACAAATCACTGATACCGCCAGTGGCAAAAGCCTGTTTTACGCCCCAGGCTGCGTACAAGCCAGTCCGCTTGTGGAGTCCATGCTCGATCAGGCATCCTGCGTGTTGTTTGACGGCACCTTATGGCTGGATGACGAAATGATTCAGAAAGGTTTTAGCAATCGCCTTGGCAGTCAGATGGGTCACATGCCGGTAAACGGGCCCGACGGCACAGTGAGCCTGCTGAATCGCTTTAGTATCGATCGCAAAGTACTGATTCATATCAATAATACCAATCCGGTTCTGCACGAAGATTCCGAGGCGCATCAGTATTTAGCTGATAACGATATAGAACTGGCATACGACGGTATGCAAATCACCCTATAAAAGAGGTATCCCATGAGCGAACAACGCCCCTGGAGCAGAGCAGAATTCGAACAAAAGCTGCGTGATAAAGGCCAGTTTTACCATATTCATCACCCTTTCCATCAGGCCATGAATCAGGGTAAATGTAGCAAGGAGCAAATTCAGGGCTGGGTAGCCAACCGTTTCTTTTATCAACAGTGCATTCCGGTTAAAGACGCCGCCATTCTGGCTAACTGCCCGGATATGCAAACCCGCCGAAAATGGATACAGCGCATTCTTGATCACGATGGCGAAGAAGGCGATCCCCGCTTGGGTGGCATTGAAGCCTGGCTGCGCTTAGGTGAAGCTGTTGGCCTTAACCGCCAGGACATTCTTGATGAAAAGCTGCTTTTACCCGGGGTTAAGTTTGCCGTAGGGGCTTATGTGAATTTTGCCCGCCGCGCGACCTGGGAAGAAGCGGCCTGTTCCTCATTAACCGAGATGTTTGCCCCGGAAATTCATCAAAGCCGACTGGATACCTGGCCGGAGCACTATCCGTGGATAGACGCCCAAGGGTTTAACTATTTTCAGATGCGTCTGAGCCAGGCCCGCCGCGATGTTGAACATGGCTTACAGATAACGCTGGATCATTTTACGACCCGTAAGTTACAGGAAAAAGCGCTCAACATCCTGCAATTTAAGCTCGATGTGTTGTGGTCACTGGCCGATGCCATTAGTCTGGCTTATGAGTTTGAACGGCGCCCTTTTCACGGCGTAGCCGACCAGAGTATCTGCCATAAGGGGTTAATGTAAGTGAGTGAATTAATCAGCAAAGTGCCCAAGCTAAACCGACTGTTCAGGTTCCAGTTTGAAAAAGCCCAGGACTGCTACGTGCTGCTGTTCCCGGAAGGCATGATAAAGCTCAACGGCAGCGCCTCTGCTATCCTGTTACAGGTAGATGGCACGAAATCCGTTGGCGATATTGTTACCGCCCTGCTAGAAGAATATCCCGATGCCGAGGGTATCGAAGAAGATGTGCTGGCTTTTTTCGAGCATGCCGAACAAAAACGTTGGATAAACTATGTCTGAGAATGGCTCCGGCCCTCCCAATAAGCCCGGCCCGCCGCTATGGTTACTGGCAGAGCTGACTTATGAGTGTCCGCTGCACTGCCCCTATTGCTCAAACCCGGTCAATCTGGGTTCCAGAGAGCAGGAATGTGATACCGATACCTGGCTGAAAGTGCTCAGCGATGCCCGTGAAATGGGTGCTGTACAGTTAGGTTTTTCCGGCGGCGAGCCGCTCCTGCGTAAAGACTTGGAACAACTGGTGGCCCATGCCAGTGACCTTGGCTATTACACCAACCTGATTACCTCTGGTATCGGCTTAACCGAAAAGCGCATTGCCGCCCTGCGAGAGGCAGGACTGGATCATATTCAGTTAAGTTTTCAGGCCGCTAATGCCGACGCCAATGATTTAATTGGTAACAAGCGCCACTCCTTTGAACAAAAACTCAAAGTGGCCAAGCTGGTTAAACAGTACGAGTACCCCATGGTTCTGAACTTTTGCCTGACTGCGCAGAATATCCACCAGATTGAAGAGGTGATGGCGCTGTGCTGCGAACTGGATGGCGATTATGTCGAACTGGCAACCGTACAGTACTACGGCTGGGCCTACCTTAACCGCGACCACCTGTTACCCAGTCAGGCACAGCTTATCGAAGCCGAAGCTAAAGTGAATGCTTTTCGCGATCAGCAGGATGGTAAAGGACCACACTTTATTTTTGTTACGCCGGACTATTACGAGGAACGTCCCAAGGCCTGTATGAATGGCTGGGGCAGTACATTCCTCACGGTCGCGCCGGATGGCAGTGCCTTACCGTGTCACAGCGCAAAAATTCTGCCGCTGACATTCCCCAATGTAAAAGACAAGTCGGTACAGGATATCTGGTTTGACGACTTTGCCTTTAATCACTTCCGTGGCACCGACTGGATGCAGGGGCCGTGTAAAACCTGTGACGAAAAAGACCTCGATTTTGGTGGCTGTCGGTGTCAAGCCTATATGTTAACCGGCGATATGTACAAAACCGATCCGGTCTGTGCAAAATCACCGGATCATCATTTAATGGCCGAAGCCGTCGCAAAATCTCAAACGCCTGAGCGCGAATTAGTGTATCGTGACCCCAAAGTAAAGATCCCAATCACGGAAATTTGAATTAGCCATGGGTAACCAGACACGCCTGAGTAACGGCCTCAACGTAGTCAGCTTCAAGCAACCTGCGCAGGAGTACGGTGCTGCCTTTGTGGTGCCTACCCCGGCCCTGGATAGCTCGGGCATCGCCCACCTGGTTGAACATTTGGTATTCCGGTATTCAGACCGTTACCAGCAGCGCCATGCCCTGTTTGCCGCCAACAGTGTGCTGCCGGTAAAAATAAATGCTTCCAGCCATAACGGCTACAGTTATTTTTACGCAGTTTCCCCGAGCAAATCAGTGTTGCTGAAAATTGTAGGCTACCTGTACTCTGGCCTGAAGCAAATTGACTACCCTGAAGACGATATCAAACGCGAACGGGATGGCGTGCTTGCCCGTGAACTGGCCATGTATGAGGCAACCCCCGATTACCAGGCGCAAATGAGTATCTGGCGCGGCGACCGCTCACCGGATTGCTATCATCACTGGGGCGGGTATTGCGATACCCTGGCCGAGATCCGCGCTGAAGATGTGGCAGCATATAAATCCCAGTATTATCAACCAGAGCACATCACACTGTTACTGGCGGGCCTTGAAGCCGACGAACTGCCTCTGCTGTGTACCGCAAAGAGTAAACCGACGGGGAGTACCTATACCCCCAAAGCACATCGCTTTTTCAGTGATACACTCCAGGATGATTATATTTTCAGTTGGTGGCTGCCTGAGTGCTACATAGACGGCCTGCTGTCTGCTCAGGCTCGCCTGAACGAGGCCATGAAGCCTTACAACATGCGGGTTTTTGTGGAAGACTCCGCTAATCACGCCAGGAAGTTTGCCTTACGCCTGATTGGCCGCCCCGGCCAACTCATTGCCGCACAACAGGCCCTGGTCGACGAAGTCCGTCACCTGCATATTGTGCCCAAACAGCATATCTTCTTTGAGTCAAAGTACCCTGAAACCATTAATGCACTGCTTGCCTGGTACCACGGACAGCAGCCACTGAACCGCAAAGTGGTCGCCCTCTCCCAGGCGCTCACGTTAACTCCGGTAATCACCGGGGCCCGCCCGCTCAAAAAGCCGGTGATCCGCTTCATGGAGCGCAAGGTCGACGCCGAAATGTCCTGTCCGCTGGTAACGGATACTTTGGAAAATCACGCCCCACAGGTACCAACAGAGCTGCCAAACCGTCTTACCCCGTTGGCCGCCAAGCTGAACGACAACGTACACTTCGCCTGCGACTTACAGGATTGGATCCTGCATTATTCGCTAACCGGCCTGACTGCGAACCAACAAAATACTTTTATCAAAGATGTTATGTGCGACGAGCGCTTATGGCTGCCGCGCACCGGCGGCCACTGCTATGCAATGGGCGTTCAGCGAGTTGATAATGGCTTGCGAATTTACGGCGTGATGGACGATGAGCCCCAGCAACGCCGCGAAGCAATGGAGCAACTCCTCGCCCGCTATCGCCATTTATAAGTAGCCTCGTCATTCTAATTTACGAATTAACCCGTTCGATTAGATAATTTTAATTGCAAATGATTCTCATTTATAATTATCGACAGATAACCTGACCGCTGCGTCCGATGCTCTCCGGGCAGCGTTACAAACAGGTATGATTAAATCTTAGCAATCCGGACCTTTGGGTTGCTTGTGCCAACTCCTCTCCTTTTTACACGGACGATTAGGAAAGGTTTTTGACCCATTATAAGGAGCGTTTATGAAAAAACGGCAATACTACCAATTACAGGTGCTGAGTACCCAACGCCTGACCCCCAATTTACAACGACTGGTACTTACTGGTGACGACTTAGCTGCTTTCCCCCATACACCGGCTGGCAGTTACATCAAATTGTTATTTAACCAGTTTGGTGAACCACAGCCCACCGCACCAGAAGAAAACCAGAAAATACTGATGCGTACTTACACTGTGCGTGCGCTGAATAAAGAAGCTAAAACACTGACCGTCGATTTTATGCTCCACGGCGAAGGGGTTGAGGCTGGCCCGGCCTCCCACTGGTCGCAATCGGCAAAAGTGGGCGACACTATTGTTGTGGCAGGCCCGGGCACTTCGAAGGGCCTCGCCCCTGAACACGACTGGGTGATTCTGTTAGGTGACATGACCGCGCTGCCGGCTATCAGCGCACAGTTAGAAGCACTGCCTGCACAAGCCCGTGGCTATGCCATTATCAGTATCGTAAGTGAAGCGGACAAACAGCCTTTGCAATCGCCAGAAGGCATCAAAATTATCTGGTTAGTGCATACTGGCAGTGCCGGTCTGGCCAAAAGCCTGCTGGATATTGAATGGCTCCAGGGGGAGCCGGCAGTCTGGGCGGCGTGCGAGTTTTCCTCGATGCGCGCAATCCGCAGTACGCTGGATGTAGAATTTAACGTGCCGCGTTCGCAGGTATATGTAACGAGCTACTGGCGGGAAGGCCGCTCAGAAGATCAGCACAAAATTGATAAACGTGAAGACGCCGAACAATACTCTCGGCACGTTAGTTAGTTGCACTGGCAACTTAATAGACGATAAGCCTGGCTGATTTCCTGGGCTTTGGCCGTACTACCGCCTTTATCGGGATGATGCTGCTGAAGCAATTTGCGGTACTGTTTTTTTAGCTCTGCAGTGGTGAGTTTAGCTTCGGAATCCAGCTCAAGTGTCAGTCTGGCTTGGGCTACATCGCCGGTTGGCAATTCACGGCCAGCCATGCGCTGCCAGAAATCATCCAGCAATGCCTCCACGTCGGCACCGTTGGTCTCGGTAAAGTTATCCCAGTTTAGGTAGTAGGCCTTGAGTCCGTCATGCCCGGTTACCCCTGCAGAATACTTCGTTGCCGGTTTCAATCTGATATTGAGGGTATGAATATCCAGCTCGCCTACCCCTTGCTGCCGCCACGTCTCGCTTAACGAATACAGAGCATTAAACAGCACAAAATGACAACGAAACATCGCCAGCGGCTCGCTAAGCTCTACCCCATCAAACAACAGCCAGGGCGGCTGCTGCAGTTGTTTAATTAACTGATATTCAGAAATACCTTCATTAAACACGGTTTTTAATTCGGTTAACGCTGCAAGCAGAACCGGGTCGGTATAGTCGGGCAATGGCTTTCCTTTATTACTTATAATATTTATAGCCTAGCGCGGACCAGGCGGGAATGCGAGATCAGGTCCACATCACCAATATGGCCGCCAGACCGATAAGCACCAGGCCCACAAATTCATGCCGCCGCACGGGCTGCTTAAACCATATAATTGTTATAAGCATGGTAGTGAGCACTTCCAGTTGCCCGAGGGTTTTTACGTAGGCAACATGCTGCATCGCCATTGCGGTAAACCAACCAATCGAACCAAAGCAACTGGTGACGCTGGCCGCAATAACCAGCCCCGGCCGGTCTGCCAGCTTTTTAAACGTATCGGGTTGCCTGGCTGTAATAAATGTACACAGCAACACTGTTTGCAGCGACAGGACCCAAAACAGCACCCACCCCGCTGCCTGCACATAGGGCAGTTCCAACGCATGACTGGCCTCGCGTGCATATAAGGAAGTCAGCGCAAAACAGCTTCCACAGGCCAGCCCGATAGCCACGGTTTTCGCCGATAAGTCACCACCCCGGCGCCAGCCACTCAGCACGAATACCGCCACCGCACCAATCAGAATACCCAGCCAACCTAACAGGCTGAGTTCACTGCCAAAAAACAACATGCCCACCACACCGGCCACCAGCGCTTCACTTTTAGCCAGCCCCGCACCCACAGCAAAGTTTTTCTGCTTGAATAACACCACCATCAGCGAGGTGGCAGCAATCTGTAACAGGGCGCCTAAAACAATAAATACCCAAAAACGGGGCGTGAACTGCGGCACGCCAATGCCTTCATTAACGGACACCACATATACATACACCGCCACAATGGGGGGCGCGAAAAGAAACCGCGACAGGGTGACTCCGGCAGTGGGCACGGTGCTGCTGAGTTTACTTTGGATGGCATTGCGAAACGTTTGAAAGCACACCGCCATCAGGGTGAAAAAGATCCAGGCCACAAGCTAATTTCTAAACAATATAAGAGGGCTTATAGGTTACGCTATTTAGCTGGGAATGTGTTGATTACTCTGCACAAATATAAAATAGGCAGGTAATAGTAAGGGCAAGGTAACAGCAGGCACCTCCCCCGAATAAGACAGGTGCTTTGCCTTTGTTCATCAGCCCAAAAGCATCAGTTTAATGCTTTGCGCAAAGGCCGGATTGCCGGCCATCACCGCCACAAAGGCACTGCTCCCCGCAATAAGAGCCGGTGCATATTTTTTAAAGAAAGTAGGTTTTGTCTGGGTTGCCTTGTTCATAGTGCTTTCCTTTCAGGTATTAAATACGAGTGATGTATTCACTGGAAACGGCAACCCGCTAAGGTGTGACAGCAATGGTGAAATTAATGGTGTTTTACAACGCTTTTAACTGCCGATGAGCACTGCCTTTACCCTGGAAGGTTAAAACTTCCAGCTTTTTTTGTGGTTCTGTTGTGGCGAATTGTTGGCCAGCATGCTGTTTCGCCACATAGAACTGAGGGGGGTCCAGGGGGAACCTCACTATTCCCCTGGGTGCTGTCGGCACCCCGACATATGGCGAGAAAACCACAATAGTGAGGAATAGTGTTTATTGCGGAACACTTCAAAGTGCTCTTTAATTAGCAGTGAATTAACCTTTTCTGCCAGTCACCACTGTGCTCACGCTCACAGCTCTCTTCGCTGTCGAAACACACATGGCGGCGAATATCCTTTACCTTAATCCCCACTTTTAACAGGTGCTGCTGAATCAACTGGCGAAGCTTTTTATCGTTTTCGTCACTGCTGAGCTGCCGCACGTCTTCGTCGTGCTCAAAGACGCAGGTTACCATCAGGCTGCCCGGAAATTGCTCATAGCGGGCAGTATGAGTGAGCCACTGAAAACCGATTTCCCAGTCCTTGGCGGTTTCGCAGGCCAGAGTGAGCGCTTTCACCACGTTATTATCGAGCTTCCTGATGGTTTTCTTCATAATGAAACAATCCGATATCTTTGCTGAATAATCGCTTAGCTAACGTCTATTTAGTGTCTTTCTCAATTGAGTTACCGCCGGTCACTGCAATACGCATGGCCGTTTCAACATCAATATCAAGCGGTGTTATTTTGTCTCGCTCCAGATAAATCGTATAACCACCAATCTGATAGCTTAACGGCAGGTACACGGCCACTTTGTCTTCACCGGGAAACAGCTTGTTGGCGACTTTTTCACTGGTCATAAAACCAACCAGTTTAATGCCATTATCCAGCTCAACGGCAACGGCCTTTTTGGCTTCCTTTTCTTTTTTAACCTCAAACAGTTCTACTGCATCCTGCACGGCACCAAATAAGGTTTTCACCACCGGCACGCGGGCAAACAGACGCTCACCGAGTAAAATCACCCAGTTAAACAAGTACGCATTGATCAGAATACCAATGGCTGTAAGCGCCAGGATAACGGTTACCACTCCAAGGCCGGGAAAGTAATATTGCGCGGGAATAAGCGGCGACAATAACGCCTCGGTGGAGCTGACCAGCCACACCAAAAAGTAAATAGTAATGGCGAAGGGCAAAAT
The DNA here is from genome assembly GCA_950073835.1 of uncultured Alteromonadaceae bacterium. GTDB lineage: Bacteria > Pseudomonadota > Gammaproteobacteria > Enterobacterales > Alteromonadaceae > Alteromonas. The sequence goes on along the minus strand of CATMRP010000020.1, from coordinate 13,983 downwards.
AGTAACCAGGCCCTTTACGGGTAATAACAACAATTTATTAAGCATTAGCACTCTACTGAAAAAAGTGAACCGCGATGACGGGACCGTTAACGGGTCTGGCATTGTAGATCAGTCCGCAGGTTATTTTAATCACGTTCTGCAGTGGGGTTATTTCGGCGGTTATAAGCCACTAACCACACTGGCAAATGGCTATCATAAAAAGATCACTGGCACACAAAGCTAAAGATGTCAGTATAAGCAGAGTAACCATTCACAACAGGACGACAATGTTGAACAGCGAACAACTTCATCAATTAGCCGATATTTGCCGTCAGGCTGCAGATACCGAAATTATGCCAAGATTCAGAAAACTTGCCAGTGAGCAGGTTGAAGAGAAGCAGAATCATCACGATTTGGTAACCATTGCCGACCAGGCAGCCGAAACCTTTATTCTGGACAAACTCCGCGCCTTGTATCCGGATGCCTTATTGATTGGTGAGGAAAGTGTTTATCAGGACCCGACAGCCTTGTCTCAGTTCAGCAAGGCAGCGCTCAGCTTTGTGTTAGATCCCATTGATGGCACCTGGCACTACGCCAATGGCTCAGTAAATTTTGGTGTGATGCTGAGTGTCGCCAGCTATGGTAAAGTGGTCGCCGGGATCATTTTTGAACCCATCAGCGGCGATTATATGTGGGCCATTAAAGGTCAGGGCGCGTTTGACCGTGTGGACGGGCAGGACCGCCCATTGAAAGCGGGCAAACAATCCTCACTGCCCCTCAGCGAAACCATGGGCTGCTTTTCATTTGGCGTGTCAAAAGGCGCCGACCGACCCCGAGCTCTGCAGGCAGTAATGCAGATGGGCAGAGTCATGGACTATCGCTGTGCCGCAGCCGAATATCGTCTGCTTAATACCGGTGCCACGGCCTTTATTATTTTTCAGGGAACGCTTAATCTGTGGGATCACGGTGCCGGGTTATTGATCAGTAAGGAAGCCGGGGCGGTCGCCCGTATGCTCGATGGTTCCGATTACACTCCCCAGGTAGCGGGTAAATTACTGGTAGCAGAAAACGAGTCGCGCTGGCACGAGGTGGCCGCGTTATTTACCTGAACAACTAAAATAATGCCCTAAATTTTGGCTGTTATCGCAATTTAGCATTAAGCTCAATGAAGTGAAGACTTTAAGTAGTGACGCCTTGGGATTCAAATACCCACGTCATTAATGCTGCTACAATGGAGACGGCATGCTGGACCGAATATTTGATGGAAGCCTGATGCCACATGGGCACTGCCTGTTGTGGCGTTGGGATCTGTTGTTTTTACATCTCGGCGGCGACCTGTTAACGGTCATGGCTTACTCATTGATCCCCTTCGGGATATTCTATTTCTTGCACAAGCGCAAAGATCTCAACTTTAATGGCATTGCCATGTTGTTTGGCGGATTTATTGCCTTTTGCGGTGCTTCACACCTGGCCGGGCTCATTAACATATGGCATGGCTACTATTTTATAGAAGGCGTTATTAAGTTCTCTACCGGGGTTATATCCATTGTCACTGCGGTGTGTTTATGGCGCTTAATGCCCACACTCATCAGCATCCCCAGTATTGATATGCTAAAGCAACGTAATGCCGAGCTCGAAAGGCTCAGAACGGAACTCGAAGAAACCAACAAATCGCTGGAAGAAAAAGTTAAACAGCGTACACAGGAACTCGAGCGTCAGGCCAATACCGATACTGTTACCGGCATTGCCAGTCGCTTCGCCATTATGGACCGGCTTAGTCGCTGTTACCTGGCATATCAGCGTTACCACCGAGCGTTTTCCATCCTGATGATCGATGTAGATCATTTCAAAGACATCAACGATAACCATGGCCACCAAACCGGCGATAAAGTACTCCATGATCTGGCCATGTGTATTGCCAGCAATATCAGACAACCCGACTCGGTTGGTCGTTATGGCGGCGAGGAATTTTTAGTTATATTGCCGGAAACGCCGGGTGAACAAGCACATGAGCTGGCCAATCGGATCCGTCTGGCTGTTGAAGCGATGACGCTCACCAATAATATTACTATTACCTGCAGCATTGGGGTAGCAACCATTAGCGCCAATATTTCTGATGACGGGCTGGTTAGTCGCGCCGATAAAGCGCTCTACAAAGCTAAAAACGCCGGGCGCAATCAGGTTGTATCTTATGCCGGTGGAATGGCAGACTCATAATACCAGCAAAAAAGCCCCGCTAGCGGGGCAAGAGGTCACACACATTAGTGTCACACAACGTTAGCTGCTACTGATTTTACCAGCTCGCTTTTTTATGACCCAAAGTGGCGTAGTAGCCAATAAACAAATAACACGGGATCATAATGGCATAGGCCAGCTGTGAAGAGAGCACATCGGCGAGGCCGCCATAGGCCAGTGGTAAAATTGCACCACCGGCAATGCCCATAATCAGAATAGCTGAGCCTTGCGGGGTAAATTTACCTAAACCGGCCAGCGCCAATGGCCAAATCGTTGGCCAAACCATAGCGTTAGCTAGCCCTAACAGCGCAATCATAGCAATGGTATCCGGTACTACGGGCAAGCCCAGCCAGCCCCAGAGCAGGGAAGAGAGCAAAGTAGAGTCGTCCGAGCCCAGCAAAATAGCGACTGTCAGCACCAGCCCAAGTCCTGCGGATGCCTTTAATGCAGCAGCCTGTGATATAACCCGGGGAATGCACACCAAACCTAGCAGATAACCCACCACCATGGCGGTCATGGTAAACGAGGTGAGTGAGGTAGCGTTGGCAACCCCCAGTGAAGAGCCGTACAAGCCAATAGTGTCGCCGGCAATGACTTCCACTCCCACGTAACAAAACAGAGCCACCGCGCCAAGCACCAGGTGCGGAAACTGCATCACCGAGCCGGAAACTTCGGTAGCGCTGTTTTCATCCTCAAAGCGAATGTCCGGCAGATTAACTTTCATTAACCCCAGCGCTAACAATCCCAGCGCAATCGCCATACCGATATAGGGCTGAATAAGCTTAAAAGACATCTCGTTGAGCTGAATATTGCGTTCGGTTTCGCTCATCTGTGCCAGAGAGACCTGGTTAACATGGCCGAAATCACCCAGCACCAGCGCTGTAAAAATCAGCGGTGCTAGTACGCCGGCAAATTTATTCAACAGGCCCATAAAGGCAATACGCGCCGCGGCACTCTCTGGCGAGCCCAGGTGCACAATAAACGGATTGGAAGCAGTTTGCAGAATCGTTAGCCCGGAGCCCACCACAAACTGAGCGAGTAAGAAGATAATAAAGGTTTTGCTCAACGCGGCCGGCACAAACAGCAGGCAGCCGCCGGCAATCATCGCCAGCCCCAGCGACATCCCTTTTTTATAACCGGTTCGCTCAAGGATTTTAGCCATCGGCAGGGCCATCACCACATAAGCGACATAAAAACAAAAAGCGATAAACAGCGCTTCCATTTCACTGAGTTCGCACACCATTTGCAAAAACGGGATCAGGGCGCCGTTAAGCCAGGTGACAAATCCAAAGATAAAAAATAACAAACCAATGGTCAGTACCGGCATCAGACTACGACTACCCGGTTGGGCAACAGATTGTGTATTCATAGGGTTATCTCTTTGTTTGTAACGGCGTTGCCGCGCAGCCAAATGGTCTCAATATTAAGGGCATCGTCGAGCAATAGTAAATTGGCCGTCTGCCCAACTGCAATGCTGCCCAGGTGTTGCTCATTACCCATAAAACAGGCGGGCGTATGACTGGCCATAGTGCTCACCTCGGGTAGCGTAAAGCCCAGGTCGCGGTGACAATTAAGTACTGCGGTATGCATATCCAGACAAGAACCGGCCAACGTTCCCTCCGGCGTAATCAGCTTATCGCCATGACGCTCGATAACGGTATTAAAAAAAGCCAGCTCGGTTAAGTCTGTGCCCACATGGGCCATGGCATCAGTCACCAGCATAGTGCGCTGTGCCGTTTTGGTTTTTATTGCCAGCGCTGCGCTTTGCGGGTGTACATGATGATGATCCACAATCAAGCCGCAGTAGGCATCGTTGTGATTCAGTGCCGCTCCTACCATGCCAGGCGCGCGGGATTGTAGGGCCGACATGGCATTGTACAAATGAGTAAAACCGCTGGCACCGGCTTGCAGGGCTGCCATGGCCTGTTCGTAGGTAGCATTGCTGTGCCCTAACGCCACTATCACGCCGGCTGCCACCAGCTCGCGAATAAATCCAACGTCCACATTATCCGGCGCTACCGTTACCAACACCCGGCCCAGATCCTGGCGGGATAAAATAGCCAGTTCACTGTCTTTGGGATGGCGAATAAAGCCCGCTTCGTGAACGCCTTTTTTAGCCACGTTCAGAAACGGCCCTTCAAAGTGCACACCTACGATGGTGGGGTGATCGTCGGCTATCACTTCGGCAATAGCATCAGCGGCTCTTGCCATGGCCGGCTCACCATCGGTGATTAACGTGGGTAACATGGAGGTGGTACCGAAACGCAGATGAGCCCGCGCCAGCTTATCCAGACTGGCGGCGTCCGGGTGCTGATTAAATAACACGCCTCCGCCGCCGTTAACCTGGGTATCAAAGTAGCCCGGGATCAGCGTGCCTGCCTGCACCGGCTCGGTGCCCGCCGGCTCAATCGCCACAATAACGCCATCTTCAACAGTAAGACTGGTATTCTCCAGCACACCGTCTGGGGTGATCACCCGCTGTACACACATCTTCATTTATACGGTTTCCGTCACTTTGTTCAGCCCCGGCGGCGTATCAGGATCGAGGCCCATTTCCATCGCCACCTGTTCAATATCCAGGTAAAAACGCTGCATTAGCAGTAAGGGTACCACTCTTTTGTGCAAGGTCGTGTTGGCGCAGTCCATTTTCACCATGTTAGCACCTCGCTGACGCACATTGTCTGACATCGTATGATGATAGGGCTGTGACTCATCGGGAATGTCCAGGTCAATAATCAACAACGGCTTTTCAGCCAGGGTTACCGGCCCGTGAATAAACTCTGCACTGCTGAATGATTCGGCGTGGATGCTCAATACTTCTTTAAGTTTAAGCGCCACTTCTCTGGAGATCGCATAGCCAAAGGCGCGCCCTAATACTATGCAGTTCTGAACGCCCTGCAAATGGTCGGTTTTAAGCTGTGGAGGCTGTTCGCAAACGGCTTGCATGGCCGCAGGCAAGTCGGCAAGCGATGCTTCCAGGGCCTTGTTTTCAGACCACACGGCACAAAGCTGCAGCAGCGCCGATAAACTGGCCAGATAACTCTTGGTAGCGGCCACCGCCTGCTCTTTGCCAGCACGTATGGGTAACACGGCATCACAAATGGACGCCAGCGGTGAACTCTCATCATTTACCAGTGCCACCGTGTAAGCACCGCCCTGCCTAGCGAATTTGGCCTGATGCAGAATATCCGGGCTTCGTCCCGACTGCGAAATCACAATCACCAGCGCATTTTTCAGGTTAAGCTGTTTATTGAAAATTCCCGATACCGAAGGTGCCGCAGCGCACACCGGGATCCCCAGTTCCACTTCGTAAAGATATTTGGCAAACACACCGGCATGATCAGAAGAGCCCCGGGCTATCATCATGATCATACTCGGCTGCAAAGCACGTAAGGTTTCGGCAAGCGCATCGCAGACGGGCTTGTTGTGTTTAAGCTGATCGGCAATTACTGTGGCGGCCTGACGGGCCTCCTGCGCCATAATACTGTTGGTCATTATCCCTCTCCGGATGTTACTGCTTGTTTTGCCAGTAAGATTGCGCCCTGTTCCGGGCTGTATGCGCAGGGCTGGATCCGCTGCTGTATGGCATCACTTAATAACGGTTGGTAAACGGCGGTCAGTCCGCCAATTAAACATAATTCGAGTTCGCTGTTGCCAATGGCTTGTTCGGCAAGGCACTGAAAATAGTGGCGGCCTTGCTCAATAAAGCCTGCCACCACGCTGTCACCGCTTTGGTACAAGGGCATCAGCGCGGTGACAATGGCCGCGTAGTCGTTAGAATTAAATCCACTGCACTGCTGCACAATGTCTTCGGACTGCTTAGTGTTGAAGTGCGCAGACACTACGTCAAATACCGCATCGCGAGGCGCGAGATGGTCGTAGCCGAGCAGAGTATGCTGAATGGCCTGTAATCCCAGCCAGGCTCCGCTGGCTTTATCGCCAATAGGAAAGCCGTGGCCACCAAAATCGGTAAAAGTCTGATTGGCATAACGAGTAGCCGATGAGCCGGTTCCACACACAATCACCGCACCGGATTTCCCCCGGTGTGCGCCGGCACAGGCGGCGTGCAGATCACTTATCAGATGAACCTGCGCAAAGGGCAATTGCCGTTGCAAAAAGGCCTGGCTGGCACCGGCAATATTGGCACCGGCAAGGCCCGCACACAACACTACCTGCTCTAAGGTAATATCCAGCCCGCTCTGCCTGATAGCCTGAGCGCAGGCCTGGCGAATAGACGCTTCGGCCACATCGGCATTGCGCATGATGTTAGCCGGGCCGCTGCTGGCAGTCGCCAGTAACTTGCCGTGCTGATCTTCCAGGCGAACCCGGCAACGGCTCCCTCCGCCATCAACACCAATAAAATACGTGTTACTTTTCATAGCTAATTGTTCTCAACTTGCAGTCGTTGTCCCGGCACAAACTGTGTGAATTACGCCTGTGGGCAGCGATATAAATATAATTATGGTCTGTCGTCAGCATGCTGATTAGGGTTCCACGGCAATTATTCGGCTGGTGTGGGGACTGTTAATTAAACGCGCTCGCACAAAATGGATATCCTCTGCCGACACAGTGCCGGTGTAGGTGTGCCAGGTCATGGCATCTGCGCTGTATTCCAACTTCAGATTAGGCATGGCGGCCCGCAGTTCCAATTGGTGGTGTGCGTCGATTTGGTAACCCGGTGGCGGTATGCGGACATTGATATCCGCTTTAACCAGTCGTGGGAAGTGGCGCTTCGCCACTACACGGGTAAATTCGGTAAAGTCGCGATTGAGCGCTGGCAAAAACGCCGCCTGACTCACCTTGCCTTCCCAGTCGGCCTGATGCCAGGCACGCTCTGCGAAGGCCAGTAAACGGGGAAACAGCATGTATTCAACGCTGCGCCGATCGCGGGTAATTTCGGTCCAGAGCTGAGCCTGCATACCCAGTACGGGTGTCGCACTCTGTTTGGCTTCGTCGTCATAAGGCTGACCCATTCTGTCAGTCCAAAGCTCGGCATGCTGACCCAGATACTGCGGCATAAAGCCAAAGACCCGTTTTAGCGACACCGACTTCGCTCCCCAGTAATAACCCGGCTCAAGCGGATCGTTCTGATAAGGAAAGTCAAAATACAGTACATCGGGAAGTGATAGCACTGCCGGCGTATTGCTTGCGGCGAGCTGACTCACCGTTTTACTTGCACCCGCCGGTAAGGTTTGCCAGACATTCACATACACGTTGGCATTCGGTAGTGCCGGTAAGGCTTCCATCATGCCGTCGCTCCAGCCTGCCATTACCAGTCCCTTGCTGTTACCCAGTTTAATGATTTCCTGAATAAAGGTTTTGGCGATGTCGTGGGGAGCAATACCTGAACCTTTACACGCTGCAGACTGCGTCCAGGCGCCTGCCGTCTCATCTGCACCAATGTGATAGGTGGTTAACGGCACACCGGCTTGTTGATGCATGACCTTAAGTTCGGCCAGCAACTTATCAATAAACCGAAACGTTGAGGGCAGGCAGGGATTTAACGTGTTATCGCTATAATGCTGAATTGAGGAATAAACCGATTTATCGCTGAATTCAGTGAGCAGATACATTTCAGCCTGCTCCGGTTTGTTCTCGGCCATCAGTCGGTGATAACGGGCTTCCATGGCCTTTATGGCCGCCCTTGAGTGGCCCGGCATATCCAGCGATGGGATCACTTCTATGCCCCACTGCTTAGCCAGCTGTAACAGGGTTTGATACTGCTGCGCACTCAGGTAGCCATTAATCCCGGCATCCCGGTGTGGCCCGGACCCCAGCTGAGGCATCAGACAACGCCGCTCAGACTCATCGTGGCAACGGTAGGCGCCCACCTCGGTAAGCTCAGGCAGCCCCGGAATTTCTAAACGCCATCCCTCGTCATCACTGACGTGTAAATGCAGTTTATTAAGCTTTAATATCGCCATCTGCTCCAGCAACATGGTGATAGAATTGTAGCCGGTAAAGCTACGGGCAATATCAAAATGCACACCGCGAAAGTCAAAGCGAGGCGCGTCGGTAATAGTTGTTAAGGCAACCTGGCCGGTTTGCGGGTCGCGCAGCTGAGCCAGGGTGAGTAAACCATAGCCTGCCGCTTTATCTGACGCCGCTGTCAGGGTGATGGCCCGCTCCTCAATGCGTAATTCGTATTGCTCGGGCCCGCTGAACTGCTGCCCGGCGATAACAATATTGATAGCTTCCTGCTGCTTACCAACTGGCAGGCCCAGCTGCTCAACAAGTTTTAACCAAGGCGCTAAATGGGCTGCACCAGAGGGTAATTTGATGCCCGACAGATAGCGCTTTTGCAGGCTATCCTGGCGCTGTTTTACCTTTGGCACGACGCGGTTTGCCGTCACCGCCGGCCATTGCTCAGGCAAGTCAGCAAATTGTGCCTTGCTGGTTTGAAGTGGCAAGACATCATCGGCATTGCGACGATACTGGTGTGGTTTTGTCCAGCTGCCGGCATGAGCGTTCACCGGTAAGCCAGAGCCCTGCTCTGCTTGTTGCACGGTGCTGTCAATAATCACCGGCGCCAGCGCATCAGCTACCAGGTAGTAATTGGGCATGATATCAGACCGGGCCGCATGCCAGGCAGGTGCCGCAATGCGTATAGTCTCGGTAGTATGAGCAGGTATCGTGCGGGTAATGCGCATCTTATGGTGATCGCCATTGATATGGCTGATGCTAGCAGCACTGCTTTGCGCCGCTGCGATAGGGGTAATGTGACTAAAATGGATCACTGTTCCTCTGGTTAGCGCGACATCCTGGGTTTGCAATCGGATTTGCGCGCTGAAACAGTGTCCTGCTATTTGTGCTGACTCACAATCTGTCTGCTCAATGTTATCCAATACCTGATATTGCACAGCCAGCGTTCGGCCTAACTGGTTTAGTTCGTGCTGGGTAACGGCCACCGCGCTGGCACTTAAGCTCGCTATAGTGCAGACCAGGCAATATTTAAGTAGGGTATTGATCATCATTGAGCATCTTTGTGGTGGGTTAAGGTACAGATAAATAATGTTGTTCAGGCAACAACAGCCGCTGACCGGCGAAACGCCAGCCAGCGGTGGTTACTTAAAAGCTCATGCTCGCGCCAACAAACAGGCGTCGGCCATTCGCACTCTGAGTGCCACCAAGACGAGCGCCATCAGACTCCCGCACATAGTAGTTTTCCCAGATTTCATCGGTCAGATTTAAGGCTTCCGCTTTAAACGTAACGTTGTCATTAAACTGCCAGCTGAACTGTGCATCCAGTTGCGCTTGTTCATCGCGATACTGGGTACCAATTTCGGCCTGAGCAATGAAGTACTCAGAACGGTAGTTGTAGTTCAGGCGTGCACTGTACTGGTCTGTTTCATAATAAACACCTACGTTAAACGAGTTCTTCGATGTATTAGGGAAGCTCACCATACGGCTGGTTAACGTGGCACCAATGATATTACCGTCATCATCCAGTACCGGGGCGGCTTCGTCAATTTCAGCATCGTCGAGGTCGGTATAAGTGTAGTTAAAGTACCCGCCAAAGCCGTTTTCAAAGGCGTGCTGAAGCTGGAATTCAAAGCCTTCAAGCGCCGTTTTACCGCCGTTTTCAGGGGTGCTCAGTTGGTTAATTTGCTGACCGTTAATTTCTTTAGCCACGGTTTTGGTAAAGATAAAGTCGCTGATGTCCTTTCTGAAAAACGTAATGGACGCCAGTGACGCACTGTCGAAGTACCATTCCACACCGGCTTCAAACTGATTAGCCGTTAACGGATTCAGTGCCGGGTTACCCGCCGAGCCTGAGCTGGTTTCCGGGGTAAGGTTCACCGCAGGCGCCAGTTGGAAAGGTGCCGGACGAGTGATTACACGGGCCGCAGCAAAACGTAAGATAACATCCTCAGACAGGTTATAAGCAATGTTGGCGCTGGGCAGCCACTCTTTATACTCGCTGTCGTAGGCAACGTCCTGGCCAGAGTTTAAATCAAAGCCATTCGAGGTTGAGTCGGTTTCAACGTAACGAATACCAATGTTACCGCGCAGATCATCCGTTGAGAATTTTGCCATGGTATACAAGGCGGTAATGCTCTCTTCAATGTCGAAGGACGCATCTTTCAGGAATACATTGCTGTTGCGACACAGACTGCCTGCGTTGCCTTCATTACACTCCGACACGTTATATAACGCTGAGTACATCAGGTCTTTATCCGGCATAAAGTAGCTCGCCGCCACACCATTGGTTTGCGAATGGCTGACGTTAACCATATCGCCGCTCCAGAACTCGCTTGCTGGCCCCAGGCTACCTTCACCGGTGGGTGCCAGATTGGCCAGGTCAGTACGATACCGTTGCTGTGAGAAGCTACGGTCACGAAACTTCATACCCGATTTGATTTCGTTGATGGCGCCCCACTCTACAAAGTGACTGTAGTCAAACTGCAGGTAGTCTTCTTTATCCTCGGTGCTATTTTCCTGATCGAAAATACCACCTAACCACATTTCATCGCCCGGGTTCGCCAACCAGGGGCTGGCGCTGACGAAATCGATATACGGATTAGTACCACCCGGGTTGTAAAAATCAAATGATGCACGTTCATCATCCGGGGTTACCCAGAACTCGGTGAAGAAGTCATTGTTAGTGCCTTCACCACTGGTGGTGCCTAACTGGAAGTGTAGCTCACCACTTTCAAGAGTGTAGGTGCCCTCTAAGTCCAGCACCTCGGTGGACATCTCCGAACCATCACGGAAGATATTGTCATAAGCAATATGACGCGCCCAGCCCGGACGGTTTGGTACACCAGTCACTGCCAGTGAATCAACAATGCCGTTACTTACCGTACCCGGATTAGTATCTGTACCTAAGAACGCCACGCCTCTGAACGGAATACCAATAAGGTTGGAGTTAACGTTATCTGCTTCCATGACCGACGACATGTAGTGCAGAGACAAATCCAGGTTGTCTGTTACCAGCCACTGACCGGTGATATCAAAGCCTTTACGTTTACGATCCTGCTTAAACAAGGCAGAGCCCATTCCCCATGGAATGGCACCGCGCTCGCTGGCACCCTGTGGTGCTTCAATAAGCGGATCAATACGCGGAATGCTGGGTCCAAACCAGCCAAAATCTTCGTTGGTTTCGCGCTGTACGGTACGTTGCTGATAGCTGGCTGAAACCAGCAAACCAAAAGTACTGTCATCATTTTTCCAGCTGTACAAACCAGATAGCGACGGATCGGTGGTTTCTGCGTTATCGCTGTATTGCCCTTCAATGGATACCTGCGAGGTATTGGCGTCAAGATCCAGCGGTTTGCGGGTACGCAGAATCACCGTACCACCCAGCGCGCCTTCATCTAAATCGGCCTGCGACGATTTGTACACCTCAAGACCGGCAACCATTTCTGAAGCCAGGATCTCAAAGTTAAAGTTACGGGTTGCATCAGACAGTACGAACCATTGTGCGGTACCCACTGCCTGGCCATTCAGTAATGTCAGGTTTTGATCGGGCTGCACACCACGGATGGTCACGCCCTGGCCTTCACCAAAATCACGGTCGATGGTTATCCCCGGAATTCGTGACAGCGATTCTGCCACGTTTTTATCCGGGAACTTGCCAATATCCTCTGCGGTAATGGCATCCACCACGCTGTCGGAAAAGCGTTTAGTGTTAATGTTTTCTTTTTGGCTTGCCCGAATACCACGGATTTCAATAACTTCGGTATTATCTGCGCCTTCCTGTGCAAAGACAGCCGGCGTTGAAGTTGCCGCCACTGCACCTACTGCCAGTGCCAGACGAAGCCCACGAGTTAATTTAGTTATTCTGTGTTTTTGCATCACTCAAGTCCTTGTTCTCATAATAATGACAACGCTGTCATTTTACTCATAAATAAAATGACAGTCGCGTTCACTAGCCAGAATTTGGTTAATGACAACGCTGTCATTGAGTGTTAAGCTACAACAAGGAATTAACCTTTGCAAACATATTTATTTACTATTCGCCGTGAATATTACATAAGCTACTGATAAATATATGCAAAAAATTGTTTAAAAATTATTCTGGAGGCATAATGTCTGCCACGATAAAAAGTGTTGCGGAATACGCCGGTGTATCCATTAAAACCGTTTCCCGGGTTATCAATAACGAAGGCACGGTAAAACCAGACACCCTGGCAAAAGTGCAGCAAGCCATCGACGCATTGGATTATCGACCCAACAAAGCGGCGCGGGATCTTGCCGGGCGCGATAATTACGTATTGGGTTACGTGTACGACAACCCTAATGCCTATTATATTCTGGCGATGCAAAACGGTATTCTTAAAGAGTGTCGGTCCAACGGCTATGAACTGCTGATCCACCCCTGCGACGCCACTAATCCTGACATCATCGATGAGCTGGTTAACATGGTGAACAGCGCTCGACTGGCTGGTCTTATCCTGTCTCCGCCGTTGTCTGAAATGCCCGATGTATTGCAGGCCATGGACGATAAAGGTATTCAGTATGTGCGGGTACTGTCGGGAGATAAAGCGCCTGATAACAAGCCCTGCGTGCTGGTAGACGATTACCAGGCAGCCCGCCAGATCACTGGTCACCTGCTTGACCAGGGCCATCAGCGCATTGCATTTATCGCCGGTGAAAAGCAACACCACTCTACCACCGAACGTCAGCGTGGCTTTTATCAGGCCCTGGCAGACCACGGTATTCAGGCGGATCCAGAGCTGGTAATTGATGGTACCTATTCATTTGGCACCGGGGTGCAAAGTATCCAACAATTACTGGCATTGCCTGAGCCGCCCACCGCGCTATTTGCCTGTAACGATGAAATTGCCGCGGGCGCACTGTTCGGCGCCCGTATGCAAGGCGTGGATGTGCCTGAAGCGCTGGCCATTGCCGGGTTTGAGAACAGCCCTTTTTCAACCCAAACGTTTCCGCCACTCACCACAGCATCGCAGCCCACGGCGCAAATTGCTCAGCGTGCCACCTCTTCGTTGATACGCTCATTACAGGCTCGTAAACGTAAAGCCGAGAATCACACGATCCCCGCCGATATCTTTGTGCCTGAACTGATAGTTCGCGAATCCACCAGCCGGTAGCCATTATGACTAATAGCACACAACAGCCCGAATCCATTGTTATCGTTGGCGGCGGCACCGCCGGCTGGATGTGTGCTGCGTACCTGGCGGCTAAGTGGAGCAAGCGCTATCGCATAACGCTTATCGAATCGGCCCAAATTGGTACGGTGGGTGTAGGCGAAGGCTCCACGCCGTTTTTAAAGCAATTTTTTGCCGAACTGGGCTGGCAGGAATCCGACTGGATGCCCGCCTGTGATGCCACTTACAAAACGGGTATTGAGTTTAGTAACTGGAGCAACAGCAAACGCTTTAAACGCTATTTTCACCCGTTCTTCAGCGCCTTGGATTTAGACACTGCCGAACACTTTTTTGCTAATTGTAACCAGCTGCGACAGGGCCAGAATGCAGCCGTCCGGCCGGCGCAGTTTTTCTCTGCTGCCACAATGGCAGAAGCGGCAGTAACGCCGGTGAGTACCACTCTGGGCCGCGACATTGATTATGCTTATCACTTTGATGCCGGCAAGCTCGCCAGCTGTTTACGCAGCTTTGCCGTACAGCAGGGGGTAAAGAATCTTACCGGCAATGTACTGAATGTGCAGTGCACTAACGGCCACATTACGCAACTTGAAACCGATTGCAGCGCCCCCCTGACTGCCACACTGTTTATCGATTGCTCAGGCTTTCGCGGATTGCTGATGAAACAAGGGCTTGGGCAGTCATTGCAAAGCTATCAGGA
>CATMRP010000019.1 GCA_950073835.1 uncultured Alteromonadaceae bacterium | reverse complement strand
GACAACTATGGCAAGATTTCTACCGGTATTGCGCATCGTGTAAAACGTTCGCTGTTGGTTTATGGTCTGCTGGTTGCGGGCATGGGCGTTATTTTCACCCAACTGCCGGGTGCGTTCCTGCCAGATGAAGATCAGGGCAACATTATGGTGCTGGTGAATGCGCCCGTTGGTGCTACTGCCGGTCGTACGCTGGAGTCCGTTAAGCAGGTCGAGGATTTCTTCCTTGATCAAAAAGGTGAAGCGGTTAAAGACATCTTTTCCATAGTAGGTTTTAGTTTTGCCGGCGCAGCGCAAAACTCAGCTATGGGCTTTATTCACCTGGTTGACTGGGAAAAACGAGATGAATCGCAAAGTGCCTTCACGATCATCGGTCAGGCCTTTGGCGCCTTATCGCAAATTCAGGATGCCAGCGTATTTCCCATTTTACCACCGCCTATTCGTGAACTGGGTAATGCTACCGGTTTTGACTTCCAGTTAGTCGACCGGGCCGGTAATGGCCACAAAGCACTAATGAATGCGCGTAATCAATTCCTTGGCATGGCTGCGCAGAATCCAAAACTGGTGGGTGTACGTCCTAATGGCCTGAGCGATGTACCGGAATTTAAAGTGCATATCGACAATGAAAAAGCCTCTGCGCTGGGGCTGTCATTAAGTGATATCAACAATACGCTGAGCATTGCCTGGGGCTCTGCTTACGTAAACGACTTTATCGACAGAGGCCGCATTAAGCGTGTTTACATGCAGGCCGATGCACCGTATCGAATGGATCCGGAAGATCTGGATAAATGGTTTGTGCGCAATGACGAAGGCGACATGGTAGCGTTCAGCGCCTTCTCTACTGTTGAATGGGACTATGGTTCACCTAAGCTTGAGCGGTTCAATGGAATTTCATCGGTGAATATCCAGGGCAGCCCGGCCGAGGGCGTTTCTACGGGAGAAGCCATGGCGGAGGCCGAGCGCATAGTCAGTCAGTTGCCCGCTGGTTTCGGGCTTGAATGGTCTGGCATGTCTTATGAAGAGCAGGCAGCTGGCTCACAAGCGCCAATACTTTATACGCTGTCAATTATTGTGGTCTTCCTGTGTCTGGCGGCACTGTATGAAAGTTGGGTCGTGCCTTTTGCCGTATTACTGGTGGTGCCCTTAGGTATCTTCGGCTCGGTGGTGGCTGCCTATATCTTTGACTTACCAAATGACGTGTATTTACAGGTTGCCTTCCTGACTACCGTAGGCCTGGCTTCCAAGAATGCCATCCTGATTGTGGAATTCGCTAAAGAACTCTATGATAACGGTACGCCTATATTTGAGGCGGTGATCACCGCGGCTGAACAGCGTTTCCGGCCCATCCTGATGACCTCCATGGCGTTTATACTGGGGGTAACGCCGCTGGCAATCGCTACCGGTGCTGGCTCTGAAAGCCAAAACGCTATTGGTATCGCTGTGATGGGCGGGATGTTTGCCGCTACCTTCCTGGCGATCTTCTTCGTGCCCATGTTCTACGTGATGGTTGTAAAGTGGTTTGGCGCTAAACGTCATCCACATGAGGAAGACACTAAGCAGGAAAGCTAATTGCTTTATCCCGATAAAAAAAGCCCCGCTGATGCGGGGCTTTTTTATGTGACCGGTCGCGAAGTGACAGAACACCACGGGTTTACCCGTGGATGAATGAGTCCGAGGCCTGTATGCTACGAAGAAGGAAGTTCAAGTCTCATCACATGGTCTCTATTGACTTCAATATCACGTTGTCTGGGTAACTAAATACAGGCGTCGGATACTGTAGCCTTTCGTCGTGGAGTATTTGCGCAAAGTGTTGCCGAAGCTGCTTACGAAGTATGCCCGGCGTAACGATAGAGCGAATGGGCTTTGATAATGACCATATGTATATGTTGATGGTAATCCCTCCGAAATACTCGATAGCAAAAGTGATGAGCAAACTCAAAGCCCAGTCAGCGTCAAACATGAGAAAAACATTCAAATGGCTGGGAAAGGTCTATTGGAATGAAAATATTGTTTGGTCACCGGGTTACATTGTAAGCAGCTTAGGCTTAGACGAGCACACAATACGGAACTAAGTTGAGCATCAAGGTCGGAAGGATTCAGATCAGCTCCGAATGAAGCTGTAGCAGAAAGAGCCCCGGGCATGCCCGGGGGAATTTATAGAAGTTTTTTACTAGGTATTCAGATTGGATCATCCGCATTATGGTCGGCAAGTCCAATCGCAAGCACCTGAGACAATAATAATGAAGCAGATAACGAACGGAAGGCATCTACCCGGGCTTCCTGGACAATAAAAGAATGCTGACTGGTATTGGCCAAGGGCGATATCGGACTATCTGTAATGGATAATACAGTTACGCCCCGGTTAGCTGCCTGTGCCGCGAGTTCACAGGTATTGGATGAGTAGGGACTGTAGCTGATGGCAAATAACAAATCACCGCGTTCTACATTCGACATTTGTTCCTGGAACATGCCACCGGTTCCGTTAATCAGGAACACTTTCTTATCGATATGGTTCAGCGCGTAATGCAAATACGTTGAAATTGTATGTGCGCGGCCATTGCCCAGCAAAAAGATATGACGAGCTTTACTCATCAACTCAATCGCTGTTTGAATATCATCCCTGTTGATGCTGTCTTCCAGATGACGTAACGCATCACGATTAGCCTTGGCAAACCTTGGCATTAATTCGTCACTATGCCAGTCCTGCTGGCCCCGCATTAACTGGATCCGATTGCTGTAATTACTGGTGTGCTGTAATTTATCCTCTTTAATGATTTGTTTAATTTCATTAAAGCCGTTAAGTTCCAGCGCTGTCGCAAAGCGTATCAAAGTAGACGGCGGCACATCCATCTTTTCTGAAATGACGGCTATGGTTTCAAAAGCGACCAGATTGGGATTCTCCAATACAAACTTAGCAACCTGCTTAAGACGTTTACTCATTTGTGGGTAACCTGACTTAATTAGTTCCTGTAACTCACCCCAATTCAAACCTTTATCTTCCTCAGAATCGATATTTGCGTTCATCCGCTTACTCTAAATGACTCAATGTAAAAATGCTATTGGCTTATGGATTGTTGTAGAGCATTAATGGAAGTTTCCAGTCCTGCTTCAACTGACATGGTCAGGTCTTCCATCTCAAGTGAGACAAAGCCGTTATAACCAGTCATTCTGACTACCGAAAAGAACTCTTTCCACCATTGCAAATCGCGACCACAACCAACGGCAACGTAATTCCATGTGCGGTTCGCCGTATCTTCTACCACTTTGGTTTCTAATAGCCCGTTTACCTCCACTAGGCCACGCTCCAGACGAACATCTTTGCCGTGAACATGGTGAATGGCATCGCCAAGAGCTCGTGCAACATGGATAGGGTCCATGCCCATCCAAATCATGTGGCTGGGGTCCAGGTTCAGGCCTACCATGGGGCCAACCGCATCCCGTAAACGGAACACCGTTTCCGGATTATACACCAGCATAGAACTAAAATTCTCCAGTGCGATTTTTTCGACACCATGTTGTTCCGCGTGTGCCACTAATTCCTTCCAGTAAGGGATCGCTACATCGTTCAACTGGTAATCCAAACGTTCCTTAAGGATCGGGGGCCAACTAACCGTATAGGTAATCCAATTGGGTACGGTATCTTCCGGTGACGCGGGAGGCAGGCCGCTCATCATAACTATTTTCTTTACGCCTAGCAGACCGGCTAGTTCCATGGTTTTAAAAGAAACCGCCTTATGTTTCTGACCCATTTCACTGGGATCCAATGGGTTGCCAGAACAATTTAATGCTGCGATTTCCATGCCGCGGGAGCTCAGTGCGGTAAGAAAACGTTCTCTTGCAGAGGCATCACCCAGTAATTCGTCCATGCGTACATGCGGTGCTGGCGACCAGCCACCCGTTGTCATCTCAACGGCTTTCACACCTCTTGCCGATAAATAGTCGAGCATGTCTTCAAAAGCTAAATGCCCCAGGCTGTCAGTACAACAGGATAATTTCATAAACACATCAAAAGTGTAGGGTTGTGTAGGATGAAATATTTATTTCATTTTTAGCGAAAACAGGCGGATAATAATCCGCCTGTGTGTTTAGTCAACCATTTCTTTTAAAACTGGCCACGGAATCCAACGCTGTAACGCGGCCCAGTGTTGCGATAAAGAATAAATTGATCATCGTAACGACCATGTTTGCGAATGGCTTCGTCAGTAATGTTGACACCCTGTACGAATACCGAGAAGTCTTCTGTGAAGCGATAGGTCAACTGTAAATCAACCTGTGAAAATTCCTCTGTAAACACGGGTTCAACACCGGCTTTAGGATTAATCAGTGACTCCAGGAATTCATCACGGTTACTCCATGAAATACGCGCCTCGAACGACTCCATTTCGTAGAAAATGGTGGCATTCATTGAGTCTCCTAATCCTGGTATTGCAAATAAGGTGTTCACATCGCTGTTCGACGCAATTTCAGCGTTAGAGTCCAGAAAAGTTGCGTTGGCAGAGAAACCTAAACCTTCCAGAGCACCGTCGTCAAATGCATACTGCGCAGCAATTTCGTAGCCGGTGACATCTGCAGTCTCACTGTTCAGAGGGCGTTGAACATTGAAATCTATTGTGCCAGCGTCAGCATCTATCGCTGGTTCATCAGAAATTAACGGAGTTTGAATATTTACATCGGATACAGACACTATTTCGTTATCCGTCACGATAAAATTCTGCACTTCCTTTTTGAACAGAGCTAAGCTGACATAATTAATATCACCCCAATAATATTCGAAAGAAGCATCCAGGTTTATCGACGTATAAGGCTTGAGGTTTACGTTACCTGCAACAGCGTTTAATGACCCAGGACGCAAGTCAAGATACGAGAAACGTGGGGCCAGATCTTTCAGTTCGGGCCGAGTCATAGTTTCAGATACGGCCAGACGTACTACAAAATCTTCTGTTGGATTCAGTGTGAAGCTAACGTTAGGTAATATTTTTAAATAATCGTTATTTTCAGCTTGGAAACCGGAGCCCTCGGTGTCGAAAGCTGGATTGTACTGCGAAGCTACTGTTTGGCTTAGACCTACTAGCAGTTGCTGTGAACCAATAGCCTCATCCTCAGTGTAAACCAACCGAGCACCAGTATTTAATTTCCACTCCATGTTGTTGAAGTCACCTTGAAAGAGCACGTCCGCATAGGCTGCCATGATGGTTTCCGATACCTCATAGCTGTCAGGTTGTCTGGTTCCTAAAAAGCCCCCTGGTTGACTGTTATAGAAAGCCTCAGATGTCCCTGGGTCTAGTCCATAAACCGCGTCTCGGGCCAGGAAACCTTCTGTTGAAGTTTGCCAGCCAATGTAATCATTCAGATTAAATGAGTAAATATCGCGGAATGTATTGGGAGATACACCACTAAGCAAGCCCGACGTGTCGAAATCTAAGATCAAGTCATTGGGAACATCAATACTAAAAAAGCAGTATAAACAGAAAACATCAAAACCTGGGCGCACTATATCAACTGTCTTGTCTTCTTTAGAGTAATTTACTCCAAATTTCACTTTGCTGAGCATTCCGCCATCATAAGGCTCGTAAACGTTGTCGATTGAAAATTGATAAATACTGGCATCAACGGAATTGCCCCCTGTGCCGTCACCGGCTTGGTCACCATATTGTGCTACGTGAGCACGATAACTGTCGCGGTCTAGCAAACGGTTAACTATCGGGGCAGGGTAGATTAGTTCAGCTTCGGACCCATAATTGTCAAAATGAAAATCATCCATTGGATCGTTCGGGTCGTCAGTAAAGCCCATCACAGCCTGACCATTCCCCTTGCCTTGTTTGGCCTCTGAGGAGGAGTAACCAAAATCAAAAACAGTTGTTAATTCATCTGTCACTGTCCATTTAAAATTAGCACCGAACGCCATCGTTTTGGTAGGGCGGCCTTCTAAGCGATTAAGGATGCCCACCTCTGATGAGATATCCTGCTCTAACACTGTGCCGTTTTCATTGAGAATTACATTTGACGTTGCTGCCGCAGTGCCATACCACGAACCTAACATTGTTGCTGAGGATGATACTTCGTAATCGTTGTAAAACCCATCCAAAGTCATTACAATATCATCTCCAATATACTGTTGTAGCACCGCCTGTACATTCAAACGTTCACGTTCTTGGCTACGGCGGCCCGTTTGGGTTTCTCGCGGGATAAATGCTGTCGATACATTACCTGGGTTCGCATTAACGCCTGCAGCAAAGTTAATTGAATCAACATCAGTAGGTAACCAGCCGTTGGTATTGGTGAAATCTTCCTGCGACTTGCGGTTCTGATAAGAAGCAGAAATCAAAACACCCGTCGCACCGTCATTAAAGCTGGTGGAATACAAGCCGAATAGCTGAGGTGTTGTTTCACCGCTATTTTCATCATAGAGGCCCTGAGCTGTCACCAGCATAGTATCGTCGGCCAGCGAGAAAGGACGCGCTGTTTTCAAATTGATCGTGGCACCGATGCCGCCTTCCTGTAATGACGCTACACCTGACTTATAAATATCCGCACCAGAGATTAGCTCGGCTGGATACAAGTCGAAACTGAACTCACGTCCACCTGTTTCTGAAACTATACGGCGTCCGTTAACCAGCACTGTATTAAAACTGGGGCCAAAACCACGGACTGTTACAAACTGACCTTCACCACCGTTGCGGTCTATGGCAATACCTGGAATACGCTGTAACGACTCTGCAATGTTGGTGTCGGGAAATTTACCTAAATCTTCGGCCGATATGGCGTCTACTACACCAGGAGCTGAGCGCTTAATATCTTGAGCGGCGCTAAGGCTACGGCGAATTCCACGCACTTCAATGATCTCTGCATCCTGGCCTGCGGCATTCGCGGCCTGGTCGTCCTGAGCAATTGCAATGGCAGGTACAGAACTTAAAGCACTGGTAATACAGCAGGCTAAGAGTGTCTTTCTGTAACAAACGGACATACGGTTTCTCCAGATGGTTTTTGTAAGTTATGTGTTAACTGTATTTCAAAAATAGACGACTTTGTTAGTAGGGATGTCATCTGTTGACATAATTTTTACAAAATAATATTCCGTTCGTCAATAAAAAAGAAATAAATATTCCATATTAAGTTTACAAATTTGTTTGCTGGCGAAGGAGAATGTTGGCTAGCCTGGCGTCGATTGTATATTAACTGTATCAATTAAAACTATAATCGACAGTGATTGTGACGATACGGATAGAGAGGTCAACATCAATAAGTGTGTGAAATGTAAATTTCGTTTGAAATTGCTTTTGAAATGTTTTATTTTGTTGATGTTAATTATTTGTCACTTTAACTTTAAAAGTGTGTATTGTGTTTTGTGCGGTGAGGTGCCGGGCGATTCGCATTGATCAGCGGTAAGCACAGCGATAAGCCTTGCTTATATAAACATTATTGAAATGTGAATGCCACTGATTGATTCGGAGCTGCGCGACAGAGTTTAGTTATCAACTCATCGAATCAATTTCTGTGGAGAACGCTGTTGTGAGCGAAGTGCAAGAGTTCGAAAATCAGCCGGTAGCGGCAAACAAGTTAGAGCCAGCAAGACATTTTGCGGCAAGTTACGCAGGCGAGCATGTGGCCGGAACTGAATTTGTCATCGGTGCATTATTCGTTTCCTTAGGTGTGTCAACCTACGACGTTATCGTTGGTTTAATGCTGGGTAACATTTTAGCTGTGCTTACGTGGGCATTTATCACTGCGCCAATAGCAGTTCGGACCCGTCTGACGTTATACGCATACCTGGAAAAGGTCGCCGGTCCAGGCGTGGTGAAAATATACAGCATTATTAATGGCTTTTTGTTTGTGATCATTGCCGGTGCCATGATTACGGTGTCTGCTTCGGCGGTGAGGATACCCTTTGGTATTCCGCCGCAGGTTACCTGGTATCCCAACAGCATGAGTTTTGTTTTCGTGGCTGTTGTGGTCGGTATAGTGATTAGTTATGTGGCTATCAGCGGATTCAAGAAAGTAGCGCAGTTTGCCGCGGTGTGTGCTCCGTGGATGATCCTAATGTTCTTTATTGGTGGGATCGCTGCGTTGCCGATGCTAATTGCAGCCACTGATGGCGTGAGCAGCATTACCAGTTTCAGTGACTTTGCCGCGGTGGGCGATACCTTTATATGGCGTGAGCAGGATAATGGTATTGGTATCTGGCATGTTGCAGCGTTTGCCTGGGTATGTAACGTGCCCATGCATGGGGCCATGTCAGATATGACCATTTTGCGTTTTGCGAAAAAGTCTTCTTATGGATTATTCTCGGCACTGGGTATGTTTATCGGTCATTATATGGCCTGGATCTGTGCGGGTATCATGGGTGCGGCTGCGGCCATGCTCCTCAATACCACGGTGTCGCAACTGGATGCCGGTGAAGTGGCTTATCAGGCATTAGGGTGGGCAGGTATTCTGGCTGTTATTATTGCTGGCTGGACAACGTCTAACCCAACGATATACCGGGCAGGTTTGGCGTTTCAATCAATCAATCCTAAATGGGATCGGATTAAAGTCACCATTGTGGTTGGGGTCTTTACCACCATTATTGCCTGCTTCCCTTTCGCTTTTGCGCAAATGCTCGACTTCCTGGGCATTATGGGTCTGGCGATCGCGCCAATCGGTGCCATCCTGTTTGCTGAACACTGGTTATTAAACAAGGTAGGAATGACGCCTTATTGGAATAGCTATAAAGGTAATAACATTAACATGCCAGCGTTGGTGGCCTGGCTTGGCTCTCTGGTATTCGCTTACTTATTAAATACAGTTGCCGACGTACATTTATTCTTCCTGTTGCTGCCTACGTGGATTGTTGCAACGGTAGGCTACATGGTCATGGCCAGAATGGCAGGCGCTAAAGAAGACTTTACTGCACAAGCCGCACAGGAAGTTGCTGCTTATGAAGCGCGCGTTGCTGAAGAAAAAGCGTTCTTTAGCCACAGTGAGCAAATCGATAAGGCGACGGCAAAAGATATTGCTAAAAATCCGCTTATCACGTTGGCAAAGGTGGTTGCTATTGGTTCTCTGGTATCCTGTTGTGGCCTGGCAATATGGGTCTATTCAGCAGGCCCTGGTGTACTTGGGCAATTTCAGCAATGGCTGGTGTTACCTACAATTCTGTATTTTATCTCTGGCACTTACTGGTTCACCAAAAAAGAGTCAGCGGAAACAGATGAGACAGAATATTACAGCCAACAACCTGAAGTAGAGAGCCGGGGATGATTGCCCGGCTACCGCTCCTTCCAGCAGGGGAGTGCGATGAGATTGTTGCAGTGTTAGACAAACTCAATTGGGCAGATGGGCTGGCACCCGGTCAACTTTATCGCGAAAAAGTGAAGGGCAACAAAGAAATCGCTTTTCAGATGAGCCCGCAAACGGGGCCTGCAGATGAGCTGATCAAACAAATCAATAATGCCATCATGAGCAGTAGTCACATACGCACACGCATGTTTCCCAAAAGCATGGTCAATCCGCGGTTTAATTTGTACAGCGACGGGGGATTTTACGGTCCTCATGCCGACTCGGCCTTTTTAGGGGATAACCGTCGCCAGGTTCGAACCGACTATTCCATGACACTGTTTCTTACCGAGCCCGACAGTTATGAAGGGGGGGAGTTGCTTTTGACTTACCCCAGTGGTGAAGAAATGCGCCTTAAGGAGCCGAAAGGTACCCTGTTGTTTTATCCCTCGGGCGTAATGCATGAAGTACTGCCGGTGACTTCCGGGCGCAGGATTGCGTTTGTTGGCTGGGTTGAGTCCCATATTCAAAGTCAACAGGAGCGTGACTTGCTCACGGAAATTACTACCTTATGTGATGACATGATGGCGGATGAGTCTACAGCGTTAGGCGAATTTCACACACGCGCCCTGAATGTTAAACACAATTTGTATCGTATGTGGTGGAAAGGTCAGTAATCACCTAATGAAATGCATTTTGAAATAAATATTTCAAAAAATTATTAATATCTAACTTGCTGAAATACATAATATAAATTGGTTGCTTTTGGCCGCCTAATGACTGGAATGAAAATTTCGTTAAAATAATGTTGAAATATTTATTTCGTTTCATTAAGCTTAGCGCAAATTAAGTAAGTCAACGTGATTAGCCTGCATGGCACGTTGCAAAAACCTTGCGGACCAGCGTGTTTAAAGAGGACAAAGAATGAGTACTACAGCTAAAACACTGGATCTAATTTGTATGGGGCGCGTAGCGGTCGACCTTTATGGACAGCAAATTGGTGCGCGTCTTGAAGATGAAGCAACCTTTGCTAAGTATCTGGGCGGCTCTTCAGGAAACGTAGCCTACGGCACCGCTCGTATGGGCCTCAAGTCTTCAATGTTAGCGCGTGTTGGTAATGAACACATGGGTCGCTTTCTGCGCGAAGAACTTGATCGTGTTGGTGTTGATATCAGCAATCTGATTACCGAT
Organism: uncultured Alteromonadaceae bacterium; assembly: GCA_950073835.1. Classification (GTDB taxonomy): domain Bacteria; phylum Pseudomonadota; class Gammaproteobacteria; order Enterobacterales; family Alteromonadaceae; genus Alteromonas. The sequence continues at coordinate 37,510 of CATMRP010000019.1, read as the reverse complement.
CCAGAGCGTTTAACTGCACTGGTTATTCTGGGTCTTAAAGATGAGGATACTTTCCCGTTAATCTTTTATCGCGACAATTGTGCTGACATGGCGATTACGCCAGATGATGTGAAAGAAGACTATATTGCGTCATCAAAAGCATTAGCAATTACCGGTACTCATCTGTCAAATCATCAAACCCGCGCTGCGGTGTTAAAAGCGCTGGAATATGCGGGCAAGCACGGCTTGAAGCGTGCGCTTGATATTGATTACCGTCCGGTTCTGTGGGGGCTGACTAATCCTGGTGATGGTGAAACACGCTTCATCGCTTCAGAGCAGGTTACACAAGAATTGCAAGATGTGCTGGGTCACTTTGACTTGATCGTCGGCACCGAAGAAGAATTTCATATCGCTGGTGGTTCAGAAGATACCATTACTGCATTAAAGAAGGTTCGTGAAATTACTGATGGCGCCTTGGTGTGTAAATTAGGTCCATTGGGTTGTGCGGTATTTGAAGGTGATATCCCGGACAGCCTGGATGATGCCGAAGTATTCAAAGGCGTCCGCGTACAGGTCATGAATGTATTAGGTGCAGGTGATGCCTTTATGTCTGGCCTGTTACGTGGTTATCTCAATGGCGAAAGCTGGGAACAAGCCTGCGCATACGGCAATGCCTGTGGCGCTTTGGTGGTTTCTCGTCACGGTTGTGCACCGGCAATGCCGAGCAAAGAAGAGCTGGATAATTACCTCAGCCGCGCTGAATCCGTTCCGCGCCCTGACTTAGATAAAGATCTGCAACATTTACATCGTGTCACCACGCGTGACCACGGCTGGGGTGAGCTGAATATCTTAGCATTTGACCACCGTAGTCAATTAGAAAAAATGGCTATCGATGCCGGCGCAGATTTAGCGCAAATTCCTGCAGTGAAGAAACTTATTCTGCGTGCAGCCGAAGAGTCCCGTGAAGAACTAGGTCTGCAAGGCAAGATCGGCGTATTCGTTGACGGCACTTATGGTCAGGCAGTACTGAATGAAGTGACTGGCCGTGACTGGTGGGTTGCCCGTCCAATCGAACTGCCTGGTTCACGTCCGCTGCGTCTGGAACATGGCAATATTGGCAGTCAGTTAGTGAGCTGGCCGCTGGAACACATCGTCAAATGTCTGGTGTTTTATCACCCGGACGATTCACTTGAAATGCGCCTGGAACAAGAGCAACTGGTTCGCGAAGTTTACGAAGCCTGCTGTCAGTCAGGGCATGAACTACTATTAGAGATTATTTTACCGGCCAGTAAGCCACGTACTGATGAAAATTACATCAGAACCCTTGAGCGTTTTTATCATCTGGGTATCAAGCCAGACTGGTGGAAGCTGCCGCCGTTGAGCGCAGACTCATGGGAGACCGTTGAGGCGCTGGTGAATAAGAATGATAAGCACTGTCACGGAATAGTGATCCTGGGACTGGATGCGCCAATGGATGTGCTGGAAGCTGGCTTTAATCAGGCCGCTAAGAGCGCCATGGTAAAAGGTTTTGCGGTAGGTCGCTCAATCTTTGGCGAGCCGACTAAAGCCTGGTTGGCGGGTTCGATCGATGATGAAGCCTTCATTGGTCAAATTAAAGCTAACTATCGTTTTCTGGTCGACGTGTGGAACAAGCGCGCGCTGTAATCTGCGCGGGCTAAATAGAGGATAATCAAGATGTCTAATACTATCCGTCTAACCATGGCACAGGCTGTGGTCAAATATATGATGGCCCAAAAGGTCGTGATGGATGGCGAAGTAAAGCCAATGTTTGCCGGTGTTTGGGCGATTTTTGGGCACGGTAATGTCGCTGGTCTGGGTGAAGCGTTGTATCAGGTAAAAGATACCATGCCAACCTACCGCGCGCACAACGAACAAGCCATGGCGCACTCGGCAATTGCTTATGCGAAAACGTTAAACCGTCAACAGATGATGGCGTGTACGGCTTCAGCGGGCCCGGGTTCAACCAATATGGTCACCGCTGCCGCCGTGGCACATGTAAACCGCATTCCGGTGTTATTCCTACCGGGAGATACGTTTGCAACGCGTATGCCTGATCCGGTATTGCAACAACTGGAAACGTACCACGATCACACAATGACCACGAATGACTGCTTTAAGCCAGTGAGTCGTTTCTTCGACCGCATTACGCGTCCGGAGCAATTACTGACCTCTCTGCCACAAGCAATGCGTGTACTGACCGATCCGGTAGAGTGTGGTCCGGTAACATTAGCGTTACCACAGGATGTACAAACCATGGCGTTTGACTTCCCTGAGCATTTCTTTAAAGAAAAAGTCCATAAGCTGCGTCGCCAGTTACCTGATGAAGTAGAAATGGCTGAAGCGGTTGAGCTGATTAAAGCGGCTAAGAAACCACTGCTTATCGCAGGTGGTGGTGTGCATTATTCCGGCGCGTTAGCCGAGCTCGACAACTTTGTTAGTGAACATAAAATTCCGGTGGGTGAAACTCAGGCCGGTAAAGGTGCTCTGCCTTGGGATCACCCTCAGAACATGGGTTCTATGGGCGTAACCGGCGCAGCATCAACAAATGAGCTGGCGGCAGAATGTGATCTTATTATTGCTGTTGGTACCAGACTGGGTGACTTTGCATCTGGCTCCCGTACGATGATCAACCCAGAGGCGAAGCTGGTGTCGGTCAATGTTGCCGCATTTGATACGGTTAAACACTACGGAAAGCCACTGGTTGGAGATGCAAAGTCGACCCTCCCCCTGCTCAACGAATCTCTGGGTGATTGGCAACCTGAAGCAGGTTGGCAACAAGCTGCTGTAGCGGTGAAGAAAGCCTGGGATGCCTATGTGGATGAAGCCACAGCCGACAAACAAACGCTGCCACTGACTGATCCTGAAGCTGTTGGTGCGGTTAACCGTGCTGCCGGTGAAGAAGATATCGTTGTTTGTGCCGCAGGTGGCCTGCCTGGTGAATTACAAAAGCTTTGGCGCACGCGCTTTAGCCGTGGCTACCACATGGAATACGGCTTCTCCTGCATGGGTTATGAAATAGCGGGCGGACTGGGTGCGAAGATGGCCAAGCCCGATTCAGAAGTATTTGTCATGGTTGGCGATGGCTCATACCTCATGCTGAATTCTGAAATCGCCACCTCGGTGATGCTGGGATACAAGATCATTCTGGTCGTGCTGGATAACCGAGGCTACGGCTGTATTCATCGTCTGCAGCAGTTCTGCGGTGGCCCTGGTTTCAATAATCTGCTGGACGACTGCCTGACCGTTGAAGAAGGTGCACCAAAAACCGACTTTGCGGCGCATGCCAAATCATTGGGGGCCGCCTCTGAAAAGGTTGAATCCATTCAGGAACTGGAAGCCGCGCTTGAGCGTGCTAAAGCGTCGCCTATTTCTTATGTGATTACGTTGGATACAGATCCCTTAAAAATTACCGAAGAAGGTGGTTTCTGGTGGGATGTGGCGGTACCTGAAGTGTCTCCCCGCGAGGAAGTACGTCAGGCCCGAGAATTCTACGAAGCCCAGAAAGCCAAGCAGTTTAAGAACCTGTAATCAGGTGTTATTAGGAGTTTAATCATGCCAGTTCAATTAGGTATTAATCCATTAACCTGGACTAACGATGATCTGCCCAGCCTGGGCGGCGATACGCCACTGGAAGTCTGTTTGAGCGAAGGCAAGCAGGCTGGTTTTGCAGGTTTTGAGTTAGGTCATAAATTTCCACGTGAAGCTGATGCACTGAACACGGTGCTGGCAGCGCACGATTTGAAAGCCGTTTCCGGCTGGTACTCGCTGATGTTACTGGAGCGCAGTGCTGAAGAAGAAATTGAGGCTATGCAGGCCCATCTCGAATTACTACGTGACAGTGGTTGTAAAGTGATGGTGTGCTGTGAAGTCACGAATTGCGTACACGGCGATCAATCTACACCTCTGTCCCTACGAAGACCATTCCCGGCTGATAAGTGGGAAAGTTATGCAGAAAAGTTAGATGTTGTCGCCGCGTACGCCCTCAAACATGGTGTTCGCCTGGCGTATCACCATCACATGGGTACCGTCATTCAAACCGAAGAGGAAATTGACGAACTTATGCGTCGCACCGGTCCTGAGCTGGGCTTGCTGCTCGACAGTGGCCACTGTCTGTTTGCTGGGGGCAATCCTGTTGAAATTGCGAAGCGCTGGTCTGACCGCATTTGTCATGTGCACTGCAAAGACATACGTAAGCATGTCATGTTGGATGCCAAAAATCGCAATTTGAGCTTTTTAGATGCGGTATTAAATGGCGTGTTTACTGTGCCTGGCGATGGTTGCGTGGATTATCCAGCTATTTTTGCGGTGCTAAAAGAGATGAATTACAGCGGCTGGCTGGTCGTTGAGGCTGAGCAGGATCCTGCCGTAGCCGATCCATTGACCTATGCAACACTAGGGCACCGTAATTTACAGGCCCTTGCTACCGAAGCTGGTCTGCTCTAACGCGCTTTCGAGCGAAAACCCGTCAATACGGAGAAACTAATGAACAAAATTTTAAATTTTATTAACGGTCAGGTCGTTGAAAGCGAAAGCACTGACTACAGTCCGGTATTTAACCCTGCAACGGGTGAAGTGATTGCTGAAGTTGTGCAATCAACTGATGCGGACATTGAAGCAGCGGTTGCAGCTGCCAAGGCTGCTTTCCCTGCCTGGGCGAATACGTCACCACTGAAGCGTTCGCGCATCATGAATAAATTCCGTCAGTTACTGGAAGATAATCTGGACGAACTTGCAGCCATCATCTCGCGTGAGCACGGCAAAGTAGAATCAGACGCGAAAGGCGAAGTGATTCGTGGTCTGGAAGTCGTTGAGTTTGCCTGTGGCGGCCCTAATCTGCTGAAAACTGACATGACAGAAAATGTCGGCACGTCTATTGATAGTCACGCCCTTCGTCAGCCTTTAGGTGTGGTAGCGGGTATTACGCCGTTTAACTTCCCGGCCATGGTGCCCATGTGGATGTTCCCGGTTGCGCTGGCCTGTGGCAACACGTTTATTCTTAAACCTTCTGAGCGTGATCCGTCCGCAGCATTATTCTATGCGGAGCTGATTAATCAAGCCGGTTTCCCGCCTGGTGTATTTAATGTTGTTCACGGCGGTAAGCATGTGGTAGATGCGCTTTTAGAGCATCAGGATGTGCCAGCACTGAGTTTTGTTGGTTCGACTCCGATTGCTAAGTATATCTACGAGCGTGGCGCATCCTTTGGTAAGCGAGTACAGGCCCTGGGTGGTGCGAAAAACCATATGGTTGTTATGCCTGATGCCGATGTAGAAAAAACGGTTTCTGCATTAATGGGTGCTGCTTACGGTTCTGCCGGCGAGCGTTGTATGGCTATTTCGGTTGTCGTACCGGTGGGTGATGAAGTCGCAGATAAACTGAAAACCCGTCTCGTTGAAGAACTGGCTAAATTGAAAGTGGCGCCAGGTACAGACGCCGATGCGGATATGGGGCCATTGGTGACACAGGCACACCTGGATAAAGTTTCTGGCTATATTGCTAAAGGCGCTGAAGAAGGTGCTGAGCTGGTAGTTGATGGTCGCGATTTTGAAATGACCCGTGAAGGTTATGAAAACGGCTTCTTCATTGGCGGTACGTTGTTCGACAATGTGACCACTGACATGACCATCTACAAAGAAGAAATCTTTGGTCCGGTACTGGCAATGGTGCGAGCGAAGACTTTTGACGAAGCAGTGCAAATGATCAATGACCATGAGTTTGGTAACGGTACCGCTATCTTTACCCGTGATGGTGATGCAGCACGTACGTTCACTAACGTGATTCAGGTGGGCATGGTTGGTGTTAACGTACCAATTCCTGTACCCATGGCATTCCACAGCTTTGGTGGTTGGAAAGCCTCTTTGTTTGGTGATCATCACATGCACGGCCCTGAGGGCGTACGTTTCTATACTAAATTAAAAACAGTCACCACGCGTTGGCCAAACGGGATCCGTGAAGGCGGTTCTGCGTTTGTTATGCCAACCATGGATTAATAGTTAATAACCCTTTTTTGTCAGGAATTATTTATGTCTGAACCAGCGGTTTCTTTTGCTTTAAATCACATGGCCTGCCCGACTCTGAGTCCGTTGGCGATGATTGAAGCAGCCAAAAATCTGGGTATCGAAGCAGTTGAATTACGGAATGATGTAAAAGAGAACAGTGTTACTGATGTAGAAACAGCCAAGTCGGTCAGTGCGGCCGCCGAAGCTGCCAACATTACAGTGCTGAGTATCAATGCACTTTATCCATTTAATGTCTGGAATGATGAGCGTAAGGCACAAGCCGAGCAAATGGCCGATGTGGCCGCCGCCGCTGGTGCTATTGGTTTGGTATGTTGTCCGCTGGTTGATGCTGACGATGCACGCACTGATGTGCAGCGTACCGAGGACTTGAAAGCGGCATTGACTGACTTAAAGTCAATCTTGGGTGATAGAGGCTTGAAGGGGTTTGTAGAGCCGCTGGGTTTTCCAATTTCTACTCTGCGTTTCAAGCAGGAAGCCATTGATGCTATAAGCGCCGTGGGGGGTGAAGACACGTTTGGTTTGGTGCATGACACCTTCCACCATGCGGGTTCGTCTGACCCGGATTTCTTCCCACTGCAAACCGGTCTGGTGCATGTTTCTGCTGTGGTAGATAGAGATATTTCGTTTACCGATATGCTCGATGGTCATCGTGAATTCGTTATGGACGGTGACAAGTTGCAAAGCATTGCGCAGATGAAAACGTTGTTTGAAGGTGGCTATAAGGGCTATATCTCCTTTGAGCCTTTCTCGGATGGCGTTTGGCAATCAACAGACCCGGTTGGTGACATTAAAGCCAGCATGGATTACATAAAATCAGCGTTGTCTGCCTAAGACAGCGAGTCGACAGAACTGAGGAGTCAGAATATGAAAATAGCCCTCGATCCGTATATGCATCGTCATATCCCCCTTGAAGAGTTGCCTGCTTTTGTTAAGGAAATGGGGTACGACTACATTGAGTTATCACCGCGTGCCGACTTTTTGCAGTGGTGGACACGCCCACGTGTTTTCCCGGCTCGCGCCAAGGCGTTTAAGCAAGCCATGAAAAACAACGGTGTTGAACTGGCGACACTGCAGCCAATGTACCGTTGGTCAAGCCCCTACAAAGATGAGTGGGAAATGGCCATGGATAATTGGAAGCGCACCATCGAAGTGGCTGTTGAGATGGAATGCGAACTGTTGATTTCTGAGTTCGGTCGCGGTGGTTCACCAGAGCGTTCTGCTGCTGATACCCAGGGCATTCATACTCCGGAAGCTTGTGAAAATGCGTTCTGGCGTTCTATGGATGTGTTGGTGCCGATTCTTGAGCGTGAAGGGTTAACCTTAAGCGTTGAACCACATCCGGAAGACTGGGTAGAAGAAATCTCCCCAGCTATGGACATTATCAAGACGATTAATTCGAAAGCGGTGAAAGCGTCTTATATTGCACCGCATTCATACTACTACGGCGATGACCTGGCAGAGTCTATTCGTCAAACCCAGGGTGAACTGGTTCACGCCCGGGTAGCGGATACCTTCAACCACAAAGCATCCTCGCAGTTGCGTTATATCGTAAATCCTCCGGGTTCCACTGCTCGCGTGCACCAGCACCTGAACATGGGCGAAGGTGAGATTGACTGGGATGTATTCTTCAAAACACTGCACGAAATTGGTTTCGACGGTGTGTTGTCGAGTTGTGTATTTGCATGGGAAGAAAACGCCGAAGCGTCGTCTAAGTTCATGCGTGAAGAAATTCAACGTTACGTCAACAAGTACTGGGCGTAACAAGGTTTGGAGATGAAGATGAAAGTCAGAATTGGTGTTATTGGAACCGGTGCCATTGGGTGTGAGCATGCTCGCAGACTGACCAAGGTTTTAACGGGAGCAGAGGTTGTTGCTGTCACCGATGTTAACCGTGCCAGTGCAGAAAAGCTTGTCGCTGATTTGGGTATCAGCGCTGAAGTTTATGGCGACGGCCATGAACTGATTGCAGCAGGTGATGTTGATGCCGTGCTGGTCACATCCTGGGGCCCTACCCATGAAGAATACGTACTGGGTGCAATCGAAGCGGGCAAATACGTGTTTTGTGAAAAGCCGCTGGCAACGACTGCTGAAGGTTGTCGTCGTATCGTGGATGCGGAAATTGCCCACGGTAAGCGACTGGTCCAGGTTGGCTTTATGCGCCCGTACGATGCCGGTTATCGCATGTTAAAACAAGCTATTGTTGATGGTGATATTGGAGAGCCATTAATGGTTCACTGCGCGCACCGTAACCCGGAAGTGCCAGAAGCCTACGTTACACCAATGGCTATTCACGATACGGTTGTGCATGAGCTGGATGTGCTGCGTTGGTTACTGGATGATGATTACGTGTCCGCACAGGTTATTTTCCCGCGCACCACAAAGTATTCGCATTCAAAGCTGGCAGACCCACAAATTATCCTGCTGGAAACGGCTAAAGGCGTTCGTATCGACGTTGAAGTCTTTGTTAACTGTAAATACGGATACGATATTCAGTGTTCAGTTGTGGGCGAAGAAGGCGTAGCGAATTTACCCGAGCCTATGAGTATTACTACTCGCAAGAATGCGTCTTTGTCACAAAACCTGCTGTCTGACTGGAAGAAGCGCTTTATCGACGCTTATGACGTTGAGCTGCAGGATTTCATTGATGGTATTAAAGTTCGAAGCCTGACCGGCCCAACAGCCTGGGACGGATTTGCTGCTGCGGTTGCCTGTGATGCTTGTGTGAAAGCGCAGGAAACAGGCCAGATTGAGCCTATTGCAATGCCACCCCGGCCACCGTTTTATAGCGCGAACTAAATGAGTCTTAAAGCCCCCGCAATGCGGGGGTTTTTATTATGGTGCATACAAATACCTATGAGTAATACACATGCTTCGCAACTCTATGCGCATTTGCTGTTAGTTGCGGTAACACTGCTGGCAGCAACCGGCTGGCTTTTTTCCAAAGCTGCGTTGGTGGCAATGACCCCAATGTTTTTTCTGGCGATTCGATTCTTTGCGACGGCGCTATTAATGGGCGCTGTGTCGTCACAAACTATTTTGCGTGCGTCTGCAAATCAAATTCGTTCTGCTTTATTAACCGGGTTGATTTTAGGGCTGCAAACTGCCGTTTGGGGGGCTGCATTGGCGATGTCTAATGGCTTGGGAGTTGGCGCATTTTTGCTTAGTCTGAGCTTTTTGCTAATTCCACTTACCGGGCTGGCTTTTGGCTACAGAGCACAGGTTCAAACCTGGATTGCGGTTGCAATTGCATTACCGGGTGTTGCATTACTGGCCTTGCGTAATGGGGTTAGTATAGCGCCCGCTGATAGCCTGTTTTTAATTTCAGCGTTATTGCTAGCGTTTTATTTCAACATAAACGGACGCCTTTGTGCCGGCATCCCGCCTGTTACACAAACGTTCTATCAGATGTTGTCAGCCAGCTTGGCGTGTGCCATCGCTTATGTCATTTGGGAGTCGGACACTGAGCAGCACATTGGTGACGTGTGGTATTGGGTGCTGTTAAGTGTGGTATTTGCCACCTGGTTGCGATTCTTTCTGTTGTTGAAAGCGCAAAGTATGTCACCCGAAGGCCAGGGAGCCATTGTCATGACTCTTGAGCCTGTGTGGGTGGCACTGTTGGGTATCACGCTAATGAACGAAACACTAGGCCTGGCTGCAGTTACCGGGATGGCGGTTATCTTTTTGGCGTTAATGGTCAATTCGTTGGGGACGGTGCGTGCCGCGCGTCAGGCAAGGATAGTGAGAAAGGCAGAGGGGGGAAGGAAGAAATAAATAAAAAACCGGTCAGGTGTGCCATGCCTCGCCATGCCTGACCAGTTGCGAAAAACGGTTTAGTCGCCGTATGCCGGAGAATTTACCCAGTTATGGGCCTCCTCCCAAACAAAACACCAGCGTCTGTTTGGTCCTGCCATTACATTGAGGTAATAGCTGTTATAACCTGCCAGTGTGGCCACTGGGTGATAGCCCTTAGGGACCTGAACAACGTCTTTGTTGTAGGCTGCCATGGATTCATCAATTTCACCGTCTTCGGTGTAAACGCGCTGAAAAACGAACCCTTGTGGCGGATCGATGCGGTGATAATAGGTTTCTTCCAGATACGTCTCATGCGGGGCATTATCCTGATCGTGTTTATGCGAAGGATAGGAGCTGGTATTCCCCTCATCGGTATAGACTTCCACCACTAACAAGCTGTCTGCCGGCTCAGTCTCGGGCAGAATGTTGTGCACATGGCGCTTATTGAAGCCTTTACCGCGCGATTCAGAACCAATATCGTCCGGTGTGATTAAGCGGGCCTTAAAACCTCCTTTACCAGGAGCTTTACACACTGCGATTTCGGCGTCTGTTGTTGCCGTGACAGTGAAGTGATCTTCATTTGGCACATATACTGCGTATGGCTTTTTTCGTTCAAAGGGGCTCATTCTGTCGCCCACATCAGATAAATCGAGATTGGTGGTTTTAATATCAGCCTTACCACCTACCAATACCAGACAAACTTCCTGATCTTCGGTTTGTTGTGAAAACGATTCGCCGGCTTTCAGCTCAAACACTTCAAATCCTACGTATTTCCAGCCTGCTGAAGCAGGCGTGATATTTTGAGTCTGCGCCGTTTTGCCGGGCGGTTGATATTTTGATAATAATTCTGGCATTACAGTCGTCCTCTCAGGCAATTTGCTTATCTGATCAATAGGGCACTCAATATAACGTTAATGAAAAAAATATTCCATAAATTTAATAAATGAAATTTAGTTTTCTTTTGTTGTCGGGCTTAAAATAAGTGACAGAAAAAATACCGTTCAGATCAAAGTTAGACCACTTGCTTATATGATTGGGCAGCAACTGTGGCATTATGAAGTGAGTTGAGATTGGGAGTTGGAATTATGGCCGTTGCTCTGCCGCCGCGACCAGACTGGTCGCATCTGATCAAATCAGGTAGCCGGGTATTTGTTGGTGGGAATGCCGGAGTGCCCTATGCACTTATTGATGATTTAATTAAGCACAGTAAAGGATTCAGCGATATTGAGCTGGTACACATGCTGGCCCTTGGCGATACCCGCTGGGCAAAAGAAGAATACCGGCAAAGGTTTAAGGTAAATACCTTTTTTATTCAGGGTGATGAAATTCGCCGCGCAGTGGATGAAGGCCGGGCCGATTATACGCCGGTGTTTTTATCTGAAATGTCGAGCTTGTTCAGTGACGGCACCTTGCCGCTGGATGCTGCGCTGGTTACGGTAAGCCCACCGGACGAGTTTGGCTATTGTTCACTGGGCGTGTCGGTAGACATTTCCATGTCGGCGGTACGTAACGCCACCATTGCCATTGCTCAGATAAACCCGCAAATGCCACGCACTGCTGGTCACTCTTTTATTCATATCAGCGAATTTACCGCCTGTATCGAAGCCGATGAACCCTTGCAAGCCATTGAGGCCCCGGCTATCGACAGCGTGACCGAGCGGATTGGCCAATATGTGGCGATGCTGGTGGAAGACGGCGCCACCCTGCAGTTTGGCGTAGGTAAGATTCCCAGCGCCACGTTAAAGTACCTGCAGCGCCATAAGGATCTGGGGATCCACAGTGAAATGCTGTCAGACAGTATTATGGACATCATTGCATCAGGCGCTATTACTAACCGCAAGAAAACCTTTCACCCCGGCAAAATCGTGACCAGTTTTTGTATGGGCAGTGAGCGTCTGTATAAGTTTGTCCACAACAATCCACACATCGAGTTTTATCCCAGCAGCTATGTGAACAAGCCCACCAATATTGCCAAAAACGACAATATGATTTCCATTAACAGTGCGCTGGAGGTGGATTTAACCGGGCAGGTAGTGGCTGACTCGCTGGGCTATGATTTTTACAGCGGTATTGGCGGCCAGGTGGATTTTGTGTCGGGCGCGTCGATGAGTAAAGGCGGCAAACCCATTATTGCAATGCCCTCCACGGCGGAGAATGAAACCGTTTCGCGGATCGTTCCCTGTATTGCCGAAGGCGCAGGAGTAACCACCTCCCGGGGCAACGTGCACTACATTGTTACCGAGTATGGGATTGCCTCGCTGCGAGGAAAAAGTATTCGCGAACGGGCCCTTGAGCTGATCCGTGTGGCCCATCCAAAATTTCGCGCCCATTTGCTCGCTGAGGTTCGTAAGCATTACTGGGTACCGCATTTTCAGCAAAAATACCCCACGGATATTCCGGAGCTGGGCGCTATCCAGCTTCAGAAAATAGTTATTCAGGGCGAGACCTTTTATCTGCGGCCGCTTAACCCAGCGGATGAGCGACGTTTGCAGGAGTTTTTCTATTCGCATACCAAGGAAACCCTGCGCTTACGTTATAACTACGACCCTAAACAAATGTCACGGGAGAAGTCCTGTAACCTGGTGAGTGTGGATCAGAACTCCGACGCAGCCTTGTGTATCGTGCGTCAGGAAGGCTCGAGGATCACCATCCATGCAGTGGGACGTTTCTATTATAACGAGCAGGATAATAGCTGCGAAGCCGCTTTTGTTACCCGCGAAACGCAGCAGGGTAAAGGCATGGGCAGCCGGTTGCTAATCAAGCTTATCGACATTGCCCGCAAACGGAAAATTAACCGGATGCTGGCATTTTGCCGGGCCGATAATAAACCGATGATCGCTATCTTTGAACATCACGGATTTAAGCGCCTGTTTAGTGGTGACCCCAGTGAGGTGGAGTTGGAATTGCCGCTGCAGGAGCCCGCAGCAGAAGGGGCGGAACAGGAGACAAAAAATGACCATTAAAATTTACCGCGGTAGAGATTGCGTGCATCACGATGTGTCTTCTGAACACCCGGAAAACCCCGACCGCCTGTACGCCATTGATGACCAGTTGTTGTCCTCTGGCCTGGACATGATTTGTCAGCATGGCGATGCAATACAGGTTAAGCGAGAAAACTTAGCGCTGGCTCACGACCCTTATTATGTTGACAGTATTTTTCAGCGTTCGCCCCGCACCGGTGTTATCTGGCTGGAGCAGGATACCGGCATGACGCCGATTACCTTAAGTGCTGCTTTATATGCAGCGGGGGCGGGCTGCGATGCAGTGGACTGGGTAATGGCAGGGGAAGATCGCCAGGCATTCTGTGCCGTGCGACCGCCGGGCCACCATGCTGAGTACGACAATGCCATGGGCTTTTGCCTGTTTAACAATATTGCCGTAGCGGCGCGCTATGCCATTAAACATTATGAGTTGTCGCGCGTGGCTATTATCGACTTTGATGTGCACCATGGCAACGGCACCGAAAATATTATTGCTGGCGACAAGCAAATTCTAATGTGTTCGTCCTTTCAGCATCCGTTTTACCCGCACTCCGGTCATCCGGTGTCGGCCAGCAATATATTAAGTGCGCCATTGAAAGCCGGGGCGACAGGTGCAGAATTTCGTGAAAGCGTGGCTTACTGGTTTGATGCCTTGCGTAATTTTATGCCGCAGCTGATTTTGATCAGCGCTGGTTTTGACGCCCATGCTGAGGATGCCATGGGGCAGTTGCGCCTGCGCGAAGATGACTACCACTGGGTCAGCAAGCAAATTCGCACTGTAGCCGATGAGGTATGTCACGGACGAATAGTGAGTATGTTGGAAGGGGGTTACAATCAAAGTGCTTTAGGGCGAAGTGTGGTAGCGCATATCAAAGGTTTACATGGTGACGAGCAGAGTCACTGAGGCACGGTTTATACGGCGCAGAAGCAGCCTTTAACATCGCTGTTAATACTGGCGCCGTAGTATTCGGTCGAGGTGGCAGCTTGTTTAATCTGGTTCACCAGGTTGGTGCCGGTAAAGCAGCCGTAACCTATGGCGTAGGGCCCGAGGTAGCGCAGTTGCCCGGCGTTATCGATGACTGCCAGTGCCGGATAATGATCCACAAAACGCCGCAATGCCGGGTGCTCAGTTAACGACACCTGCGTGAGCTGATAACCCTCATCAGCCAGTTCCCGTGAGAGCTCCTGGCGATGGGGTTCAGTGAGCTTATCGCAATAACAATCGCCGCTTGAAACCATATGTACCAGCGTGCCCGGCGCTACGCCTGCATCACCGAGCGCGGCTGCGAAGTGATTATCAAACTGTGGGTTACTGGCCGCCTGGGCCAGTAACATGGATGGGTCGAAGGGCTTAATCTGGTTAACGCTGGCAACGCCAAGCAGGCTCAAAATAGCCAGCGCCCACACCACAATGAGCAGAGTGACGGTGCGCTGAGTCATTACACCACAAAACGTTTAACAGTTTGTAGCATGCGCTGACACATGTCAGCCAGCTCTACAGATTTGGCTTCAAGCGCCTGGGCAGTGGTTGCTTCCAGGTTGGCTAACTCATGGATGGTTGCGGTACTCTGGGCAATTGAGCTTGAGGCAGTTTCCTGCTCCACTGCAGACGTGGCCACTTCCATCATATTGTCGCTGGCGGCCTGAATTTTATCTTCAATACTGCTCATGAAGCTGGCTGCATTGTCTGAGGTGTTCACCGCTTCATCGACCAGTTCGATACACTGATTCATTTGCTTAACTGATGAGGCAGTACTTGATACCAGTTGTTCGGTAATGGTGGTGATTTCATCGGCGCTTTCTTTTGAGCGTATGGCCAGGGTACGCACCTCGTCGGCAACTACCGCAAAGCCGCGGCCATGCTCTCCGGCACGGGCTGACTCAATCGCAGCGTTCAGTGCCAGTAAGTTTGTTTGTTCTGCAACTGCGGTTATTGAGCGCATTGCTTCGGAAATATTGGCGCAGCGTTCATTGAGTTCCTGATTCGTTTTGGCGGCGTTATTGAGGCGATCGCGCAATGAGTTAATAGTGGCTGTGGCGCTTTCCACTGCGGCGCGTGACTCGCCGGTAGTATGGCGAGCATCCCTGGTGATATCGTTGGCTGCGGTGGTTCTTTCGGAAGAGTCCTGAAGCGTTACCGCAATCTCTTCCGAGGCAACGGAAATGGCGCCGATCTCATGACTGCTTTGTTGTACGTGGCTGTTTAATTCTTGGGTGGAAGACTGCATAAAGACACTGGCGCTGGCGACGTCGTTGGCCAGGGTGGAGGCATCATTTACCAATTGACGTAGCGACGCGATCAGTTCGTCGAAGCGCTTTAACATAGGGATGGATGTATCAACGTCTACGCGCAAATTAATCTGCTGCCGATCGGCCAGAATTTTGTTGATTGCTGCGTCCAGTTCTGCCCCACCAACGCCCTCATCGTGGCTGCGTTTGGTCATGTACATTAAGATGCCGCCTTCTACTAAGGCAAATAATGCATGCAGCACCAGTATAGTAAAGGTGACGTGGCCTTCCTCAAATGCGTACACTGCCACTTCGTTTACCTGAAGCAGGAAAAAGCCAATGTGATGAACTGCAATAACCACAACGGCTGATGCTATCACCCGCCAGTTGCGAAATACTGCCAGCACAGCCAGTAAAGAGAAAATCTCAAAGTGTACTTCGGTCAGCCCAAACGCCTGGTGAATATGCAGAGCGGTCATTAGCTGAGTACCTATGCCCATAGCATGCGCGCTAATTTCGGCTTCAGGCTGGTTAAAGCTCAGGAACAACGGCAGCGCGATAATTGGAATACCTAACCAAAAGGCAATGAATAGCTCACCGGTTACTAGGCCAATAATAATTGCCAGTACCAGTTGAGCGATTAACACACCGCGAAAAATTTTATGTCCTTCCGACACCCACGAATACATAGTAACAACTCCAGGATTTTTGTTAAGTGTAGGCGAGGAATCGGAACATGCCAGTGAGCCTGATCAATCTTTAGTGCAAAGACTGATCTGGTAGGAGCTGATTTTATCTTTAGGTTACAACCACTTTTTCCAAAGCATGGCAATAAGCATAAAGACTGCCAGAACACCCATTGATGACATTAACAGGGTAAAGGCATTGGGTGTTTCGGTACCTGGTAATCCAGCAACGTTCATTCCAAAGACCCCGGTTAAAAAGGACAAGGGTAGAAATATAGCGGTTATCATAGAGAGCACATACATGCGGATATTCTGCTTATCGGCAATCTGGTTGCGCAGTTCGTCCTGCAATACGATGGCACGCTCACGGGCAAGGTCCAATTCCTCAATCGAACGGGTCATACGGTCTGACTGGTCGCGCAGATCAAATGCCAGGGGATCAGGGATCAGTCCCGGTACACGTACCAGAGTTTCCAGCGCGTCACGTTGCGGTGCCAGATGACGACGAATACTGGCGGTTTGGCGGCGCAACATGGCTAGCTGGCTACGGTCCTGTTTATTGAGTGATTCCTGTGCTTCGTAATCGCCAAGCGATTCATCAATGTCTTCCACTTTGTCGTGAATGCGATCCGCTATGCGGGTTAATAGTGCAATCAGTAATTCCGCAGTAGTTGCAGGTATGTCGCCCTGCTCGAGACTGGTGCGGGTATCCTGTACGCTCATTAATTTACGGTCCTGACGACGTAAAGTGACAATCAGAGAGCCGGAAATCCACAGGCGCAGGGATACCATGTCTTCCGGATCTGCTCCCGGGTTCACATTAATACCACGCAGGAATACCAGCGCGCCGCGGTTAACGGGGATCACCCGGGGGCGGATTTGCAGAGCCATCAGACTGTCTCTGACCTCCTCGGCTAAACCCAGCGCTTGCAGCAGGGCTTCCGCTTCGGGCGCATCAGATTGCATATGCACCCAGCGGTAGCCCTGCTCCGGTACCGGTGAGGAAAGTAAGTGTGCATCAAGTTTGTCGGTTTCACCCGATGGCTTAACATCATAAGCCCATAAAAAGGCATCGTTTAATTGTGCCATTATGTATTCCTGGAAGGTTTAACCAATTGCAATGTGCCATCCAGATGGACGTCACGCTGCGGAAAGGCTATTACTATGTCATGCTCAGCAAAGAGCTCATCTATGGTGAAGCGCACCTGACTGCGGATCACCCGCAGGTCACGTTCTTTTGTTGCATTTACCCAAAAGAAGGATTCAAACATCAGGGCGTTGTCACCAAAATCATCAAAAATGACCACCGGTTTCGGCTCGGTCAGAATGTCTTCCTGTTGCCGGGTGGCCTGCTCAATCAGGCGGGCAGTCAGTTTACAGTCAGAACCATAAGCTACTCCGACCCGCACTGATGTGCGGGTCAGATTGTCAATAAGTGTCCAGTTCACTACGGTGTTTTCCAGTAACTTGCTGTTGGGGATCAGCATGTGCACACCATCCACCCGGCGAATGCGCGTAGAACGGGTATTAATGGTCTCAACGGTACCGCGGGCACCGTCGACTTCCAGAAAGTCGCCAATACGAATTGGCCGTTCCCACATTAAAATCCAGCCAGAGATAAAGTTATTAATGATGTTCTGCGCACCGAAGCCCACGCCAATGGCCACCGCGCCCGATAAAAAGGCAAAAGCCGTAAGCGGCACATTCATCACATCCAGCGTGGTAACAATTAAAATCGCCCCGGCGATGATATAGAACAGCCGTTTAAATAAGTGAATGGTGTCGGCACTGGCGCCGGAAGAACGTAAGCGATAAGTTGCAATATGAGCGAGCTTTTTCATGAGCCAGATGCCCACCACATAAATCAGTGGTACAGCCACTAAATCACCGCTGGTGAAAGTAATATCAAACAGCGTGAACAGCTCCTGCGAGAGAAAACTTTTTAGTTGCGTTATGGTTTCTTCCACTGGTCTTATCCCTATTTATCGGTGGCGCTCATAATAAGTGCGCTATTGATTAATGCAAATAACTTAGGCGAAAACAAGCCCGCTTTAATTTTGTCCTTACGATGAAAATTATTTATACGAACAAAATCATGGCACTATCAGAGCTGCCTAACTTTGGTTTGGATCATCTGAAATAGGGACACTACGTTTGGCCCAGAAGCTGGCAAACAGCGCACCGGAAAGATTGTGCCAGATACTGAAAATGGCGCCCGGCAGGGCGGCTACCGCCGAAAAGTACTGTAAAGCCAGGGCCACGCTTAATCCTGAATTTTGCATGCCCACCTCGATGGCTACTGTTCTGGCCACTACCGAGTCGTAGCCCAGTATACGGGCAAGCCCGAACCCACTGGCAAGGCCAACCAGGTTATGCAATATCACCGCGATCACTACCGGCCAGGCCACGGTGTTAAGGTTGTCACTATTTAGCGCTACCACAATGGCGATAATGAGCAGGATTGCAGCCATGGACAATAGCGAGCAGGCCGGGGCAATCCCACCCAGCTGTTGCTCAAAGAAGTGGTTTAACAGCATACCGGCGGCCACCGGCAGCAAAATGACTTTAACCAGCATTCCCAGCATCGACAGGGCGGGTACTTCAATGCTTTGCCCCAGATACAACCAGGTGAGTAAGGGCAACATGATCACGGCAATCAGAGTGGATAGCATGGTCATACTGACCGATAACGCCACCTTGCCTTTGGCTAAGTAAGTCATCACATTTGATGCGGTACCTCCAGCAGTGGCACCAACCAGCATCATGCCCGTCATCAGCGCTTCTGACAGTCCGAGCAGCAAAGCAATCAGCCAGGCAGCAAAAGGCATGATAATAAACTGAATGGCTATGCCGGCACTCACGATGCGGCGGTATTGCAATACTTTAGCGAAGTCCCGCCACTGTAGTGTGAGTCCCATGGCCAGCATCACAACGACCAGCAATGGCACAATCAGCGGCTTTAAACCAACCAATAAAGAGGGAAACAGATAAGCGAACACGCTTATCAACAATGCCAGTACCGGAAACAGATAAATGGTCATTAAGACTCTCATTGCAAAACCCAAGCTGACTTAAGTCTAACATTGCTCAGCGGCAATTATTCAATAACAAAAGCTCCCCTTCCTATCGGCCTTTTACGCTATCAATCGTGCCTGAATACTAAAAATCTGGTAGCCTTAGGCAAATAGTAATCAACTGAAGTTGCCTAATGAAGTACCTTTGTCGCCTCTGGATTTGCCTTTTTTCATTACTGGCTGTCCCTGCCGTGAATGCATTTACCATGACCTTTTCTGAAAACCAGTTAAACACCATGGTGACGGCGGTGTTTCCTCAGCAGCGCACCTTTGATGATGTGGTGTTTACCTTCTCTGACCCCTTTGTTGAGCTGGATCCACTGGAAGATGAAGTGAACGTGAAAGTCACCGTGCTGGCTGAGCAAAATGGCCAACAGCTAAAAGCCAAAGCGGAAATTTCCGGGCAAATTGTTTACCATCATCAACTGGCACAACTGCGCCTGATTGAGCCGCGGTTGGATAAGCTCAAAGTGCTGGAGAATCAGGCGGTGGTGTCCGATAGTCTGGTTAATGGCGTACAGCGTCTGGAGGGAAAGCGGGTACCAGTGATCCTGCTATTGGATTTCGACGACCTGGATATGGCGGCGTTTGGAATCCAAAAACCGAAACGCATCGACATTACCAGCCACGGCCTTCTTATCGAGATCTGACTTACTACCGTGGCGGAACTACCTATGAAAAAGCTCGCGTTTCTGTCGATGGACGATCTGCAGGATTTTTTTGTTTACGACGAACTCCTGCTGGCCCCTTTCGCAGCGCAGGGGTACGAGGTGGATACAATTTCCTGGCACCAGCCGGATGTGGATTACAGTATCTATGAAGCGGTCATTGTGCGCAGCCCCTGGGATTACCAGCAGTATGAAACAGAATTTGTCGCCTGCCTGAAGCGCATCGAGCGGCAAACCCGTCTGATCAACTCATTACCACTGATGCTGTGGAATTTAAACAAGCAATACCTTAAAGATCTGGAAGCCGCCGGAGTGCCTGTCTTACCCACGCGCTGGCTTTCCCGCTTTGAACAAAGCGCTATTACCGGGGCGTTTAGCGAATTTGCCTGCGATGAGCTGGTAATTAAGCCCTGCGTAAGTGCTAATGCCGACGATACCTTCCGCTTAACACCAGAGCGGCTGGCGACTAACATCGGCGAGCTGGCCACGTGTTTTGCCGGGCGCGAGTGTATGGTTCAACCGTTTGTCAGTAGTGTTACCGAACAAGGCGAAGTGTCTTTGTTTTACTTTGCCGGTGAACTGAGTCACGCCATACTTAAACAGCCTAAAGCGGGTGATTTCAGAGTTCAGGAAGAACATGGCGGCAGCCTGCAGGCGATCACGCCGGAACCGGTAATGCTCACGAATGCACTGGCGGCGCTGAATGCCATGCCCGATGATTACCTGTATGCGCGGGTTGATTTATTATGGTTTGCGGGTGAGTGGCGCATCATAGAGCTCGAGCTCATCGAGCCCTCACTCTATTTCAATCTGGATGAACAGTCTCCACAGCGGTTTGTTAACGCCTACCTTCGCTATCTTAATGCTCACGCTTAACGCGTGGTTTCTGAGCATGATCCCGTTGTGTCGGGCGACTGTAAGATTGCTTAACCGGGCGCTGCTGGCCTGGCTTAGAGTAGGCTTTCTGCGGACGCTGTGAGTGCGACGGCGCTTTATCTATTCGCGTGCGCTCTTTGTGTACCGTACGTTCCTGAGGCTGTTGACGAACCGGCTGTTGGTCAGCCGGCGCAAATTTCTGCTGTTTGTTGGCCGACTTATCGCCCCGGACCTGCTGTTCAGACACTCTCAACCGATTTTTGGGTAGGCTGCGATTGCCATAGTTATTCTCATGACTTTGCAGGCGCTGTTTTAGCTGTTTGGCATCCTGACTGTGCTTAACGGGTTGCTGCCCCTGATGCTCGCGCTGCAATGGTTTACCCTGCTTATTGCCATCTGTCCGATAGCTACTGCCAGCCTGAGTTCGGGTGTACAGTTCACGATGTCTGGCAGCATTATCTAATGAGCGGTGCTGCTTAACGATGGCTGGCTTGTGGGTTGCCACCCGTTGTGAATAACGGGCATGGCGGCTGTCCACATTATGCTGCCAGCGATGGTATTCTTTCACTGAATAACGCTTGGTCGGATAGTGTGGTCTCACATAATGACGTGAGGGGGTACTACGAATAATAATGTGCCGTTCGGGCCACCAGATATTACCGAAGTAGAAACCGGCTGAAATGCTTACCCGCGGGCCCCAGTAAATACGATGGCCCAGGGCGATCCGCACGCTGGTGGGCCAGAACACCGGCTGGCTATGGTAATGCCAGTGGCCATAGACATGGCGGGTGTCGTAGTAGGGGATATACACCACTTGCGGCTGGCGGGATTCAATCACAATGATCTTATCCTCGGTGGAAACCTGTTGGTAATCATTGCTTTGCAGGTTGCCACTCTGGTGCGCCTGTAAACGCAGTGCCTGTACTCTGTCGAGCACCCAGTCTTCGTTGGTGAGTACTGCATCGCCGAGGTTTTGCAGCCAGCCGAGATCGTCACTCATGGGGCGCAGGATATCGGTGAACGGCACCAACGCCTTTACACTTGGATCCCAGTCGGTGTTTTCAAGGGCTAACTCCAGGGCGTCGCCCTCCAGTGACTGATTGTCCTGGCGCCAGCGGTCGGCTTCTATTATCTGTAGCGGATAAGTGCTGGCGATCAGAATATGAGTCACCAGCGTGTCGGGGTATAACGCAATTGGCGCCAGCAGGGTATCGAGCGTTTCTTCGCTAAGGCGCTGCGCATTGTATGTTGGTTGATTTTCGGGGGCCGTGGTAGCCAGTGCCTGACCGGTGCAGACCAGCGGTAGAAACAAGGCCAGTATTAATCGCTTTTTCATACAAACTCTCCTGTGCCACAGGGCACTTGGTGTGATGTTTGTATCGTTATAGCAAGGGCAAGATTAATTGAGGCTGAACCAAGCTGAACCAATTGTTCAGCTTGCTAGCGAATAAGCCCTAATCACCCAGAATATGCGGGTCGAAGGCGTGGCCGAGTTTTTCGGTTTTGGTTTTAATGTAGTTTTTGTTGTCTTTGGTGATACCGTGGTCAATAGGCTTGCGGGCCACCACGTTAATATCGAGATCTTTCAGCGCCGCGGTTTTACGGGGGTTATTGGTCATCAGCTCAACATTTTTAACGTTCAGCTTATCCAGCATGACCTTGCACATCTCGTAGGTGCGCATGTCGGCATCGAAACCCAGGTGTTCGTTAGCTTCAACGGTATCCATGCCCTGATCTTGCAGATGATAGGCGCGGATTTTATTGATAAGACCGATACCGCGCCCTTCCTGACGCAAATAAAGCAGTACGCCATAGCCGTTTTCGACGATATTTTCCATCGCCCGCTCTAACTGGAAACCGCAATCGCAGCGGGTAGAGAACAGCGCGTCGCCGGTGAGGCATTCAGAGTGAATTCGAATTGGCACCACGTCTTCCGGCTGCCAGGTACCGTATGATAACGCAACGTGCTCTATACCCGAGTTTTCTTCCACAAAACCATGGATAGTGAATTCGCCCTTGCGGGTAGGAAGCTTTGCTGCGCTGACAAATCGGTATTGCTGGGATTTACTGGTCATGAAACTCGAGCCGGGTTGATGTAGAAACTGCCAAATAAGTACCACTACATGAGGGCAGTAACACAGGTTTACAAGCCCTCAGGGGCGGCGATTATACCGCCTATCAGGGCACGGGTCTAATATTCAGGCCGAACTAAATTGGTATACTAAAGATCCGTCTGCTCTAGCGCCTGCTGTAGTTTTAGCTGCACGTTTTGTAGCATGTCGGCCTTGCTGATATGGGCGGTAGAGGCGCCTACCGGCTCAAGCCAAACTGCTTCGCACAGCCATTCCACGTTAAACAGTAACTCAAAATTATCGGCATTGAGGCGCACCTGTAACCTGTCAGCACCCCAGTCATTTTCGACCTGGCGAGCATTGAGTAAACGGGCAATATTGTGGCACAGGCCCACTGCCTGTTGCTGAGTGGCGGGCATTGGCCCAACCCAGCGGATAATGCCGGGTTCAGATACCAGTGCGTTGGCAATGGCGGCTGGGGTTAACTGCTGCATGAAAGACTCCCTTGCGAACTGGCAGCGCCGGGTTGGGAATAGTCCCGGGTGTTCTCATTATCATCAAATGGCTGACGAATGGCTTCCATCAACTTGTGCGCCGGCTCGAAGTCTCCTTGCTCAGCGGCGTCGATAGCAGATTGTAAATAGTGCGTACGTGGGATCACCAGCGGATTAAGCGCATATAGCGCCTCATTTGCAGTCCCCGCAGCAAGGCGACGCTGGCGGTAATCCTGCCACCAGTTGTCAAAGGCGCTACGGTCAACAAACTGATCGCGTAACGGCACCAATTCCTGCTGTAGGTCGGCCGTGATTAGTTGCCTGAAGCTTTGGGTATAGTCGCGCTTCTCAGCGCTAAGTAAACTCAGCCAGGTGTTCAGGCAGGGCTCGTTGTCTGCATTATCCTCAAGGCCAATGCGGCTTAGCATCTGATGACGGTACTGACTTAAAAAGGTGGGCTCAAATAACGTCAGGCAGGCGCGGATATCATCGGTACTTAAGTGATCAGAAAACGCATAGGCCAGCGCGTTAAGGTTCCACAGCGCGATACCAGGTTGGCGATCAAAGGCATAGCGGCCTTCGTAGTCGGAGTGGTTAAATACCGCATCAGACTGGAAGTGTTCGATGAAAGCATAGGGGCCGTAATCAAAGGTAATGCCATGGATTGACATATTGTCGGTATTCATCACGCCGTGTACGAAACCGTATGCCTGCCATAGCGCCACCATGCGCGCGGTTCGCAAAGTAATGGCAGTCAGTAACGCTTTGTGCGGGTTGGCGTCTTGTAAACACTCCGGGAAGTGATGAGTGAGGGTGTACTGCATCAGCTTGTCCAGCGTGTCTTTTTGCTTATTGTGGTAGTAAAACTCAAAGTGGCCAAAGCGAATATGGCTCGGAGCCATGCGGATCATCATGGCGCCAGGTTCAGGCAACTCCCGCACAATGGATTGCTCACTGGTAATTAAACACAGCGCCCGGGACGTTGGGATGCGCAGATGGTGAAGTGCTTCTGATGCAATGTATTCTCGTAACGTCGAGCGTAACACGGCGCGTCCGTCAGCATGGCGGGAGTAGGGTGTTTGTCCGGCGCCTTTTAGATGCAGGTCGAAACTCGTGCCCTGATCGTCGCTTACCTCACCCAGTAGTAAACCACGCCCATCGCCCAGAAAAGGATTCCACTGGCCAAACTGGTGGCCGCCGTATTTTTGCGCCACCGCGTTAGCCGCAAGCTCGCCGTCTTCGTCAAAAATTGCCGACATCAGTGCGTCGCTGTCCGGCAGTTTAAACTGTGTTGCCAACTCGCGGTTGTATATCGGCATAGTCATTCCGCTCAGTGGCTGCGGTTTTATTGCGCTGACGGTTTCGGCCAATTCGGTAGCGTAGCGATGGTGTAGTTGCATTGGACTCTCAGATGTTCGTCAATGGGTGAAGTGTAACATTAGGTACGATGATTACAGCAATAGCGATGAATCAACGCTGGATTAACCGCTTATCGACTTTTCGCGACTATTTTTAACCAAATGTAATCCAACTCACGCTTTTTGCGTATTAGTTTCATCTTATTGTTTTTTATGGCCGTGGATATGGAAATACGGCTCACAAGGTTTTTTATGACAGCAGCATCTCCACTCGTATTGCACCACCTCAATAATTCCCGCTCGCAGCGTATTTTATGGCTGCTCGAAGAGCTGGGAGTGGACTACGAAATTAAGCACTATCAGCGTGATGGCAAAACTAATCTGGCTCCTGAAGGTCTCCAGGCGGTTCATCCTCTCGGCCGCGCGCCAATTATCACCCACAGTGATACCACGTTGGCAGAATCCGGTGCCATTATTGAATACCTGATAGACGAGTTTGGCGGGCAATTTAAACCCACCGACAGCCGTTACGCGCTCAATCAGTATCGGTTCTGGATGCACTTTGCCGAAGGCAGCCTGATGCCGCCGCTAGTGGCCAGGCTGGTGCTGACTAAAGCCAAAGAAAAGGCCAGTCCGTTTTTTATGAAACCAGTGGTAGCCAAAGTGGTGGATGCCATCACCAGTGCCTATTACGGGCCAAATTTAAAAGCCAGTCTCGACTATGTGAACAGTTATCTCAAACAGAATGAGTGGTTTGCCGGGGAATGCTTGAGCGGTGCCGATTTTCAGATGAGCTTTCCATTAGAAGCCATGCAGGGGCGCGTTGGCAAAGGGCAGTATGCCGCTATCGATGCCTGGGTAAATAAAATCCACAGCCGCGATGCCTATCAGCGCGGCCTCGAAAAAGGCGGTGAGTACGCCTACGCCTGAGCGATTACTCGTCGTCCCTTTCCAGGTAGTCGTTAATCAGTTGCAGGAAAGGCACACCGTAGCGTTCCAGCTTGGTTAAGCCAACGCCGCTGACGGCCAGCAGGCTTTGCTTATCAGTGGGTTTGCTGGCGGCCATTTCGGCCAGTGTCGCGTCGTTAAAGATAACGAAAGGCGGTACATCGTTTTCCTGCGCCAGTACTTTACGTAAGTGTTTAAGCCGGGCGAACAGCGCTTTATCGTAATTTTTGAGCGCGGTTTTGGCCGGTTTGTCGGCTTTGATTTCAAGCCTTGGTGTGGCCAGCTCGACCGCAATTTCCCCTTTCAGGACGGGTCGGGCAGCCTCGGTTAAGCGCAGCACAGCGTGGCTGGCAATATCTACCCGAATATAGCCGCGGTGGATAAGCTGGTTAATAATGTTATGCCAGTACTGATCGCTCTGGTCTTTCCCTATTCCCCAGGTAGATAGCTTGTCGTGACCGGCTTCCTGCAAACGTTTAAGGTTTTTACCGCGCAGTACATCAATCACATACTGAGTAGCGGCCTGCTGCTGGAGGCGCAGAATACAACTCAGCACTTTTTGGGCAGTTTCCAGGCCATCGAAGGGGCGCGGCGGATCGAGGCAAATATCACAGTTACCGCAGGCGGTATCGCTGAACTGCGAAAAGTAATTGAGTAATACCTGACGGCGACAGGTTTGCGCTTCGGCGAAGGCTTCCATGGCAGCGAATTTTTGCAGTTCTATGGCATTTCGGTCGGCCATTGAGCCTTGATCAATCCACTGTTTTACCCGGGCGCTGTCTTTCTCGTCGAAGAGTAGTAATGCTTCGGCTGGCAACCCGTCACGGCCAGCCCGGCCGGTTTCCTGGTAGTAACTCTCAATACTGCGCGGCACATCGTGATGAACCACATAGCGCACGTTAGACTTATTAATGCCCATACCGAAGGCCACGGTAGCTACCACCACGTCAATTTTGTCGGTAATAAACTGACGTTGTACATAGGCCCGCTCGTCGGCATCCATACCCGCATGATAGGCGGCACTCTTGAAACCCTGGCGGTGCAACTTGGCGCTAAGATCGTCTACCTTGGCCCGGGAATTACAGTAAATAATCCCGCTGCCGTCCTGCTGACGAATGTAGGTAACGATCTGCTCAAAGGGTTTGTACTTGGCCATTACCCGGTAACGGATATTGGGCCGATCGAAGGAGCCTTTGTATACGAGCGGGTTATCCAGTCCGAGCTGAACCTGAATATCCTGTTCTGTGGTGGTGTCGGCGGTTGCCGTAAGGCCGATTACCGGAATGTCCGGAAAGCGTTGCTTTAACTGCCCTAAAGACCGGTAGTCCTGCCGAAAGTCATGCCCCCAGTGCGACACACAGTGCGCTTCATCTACCGCGAACAACGCTATTTTAGTTTGTGCCAGCATATTCAGAAAAAAGCGCTGTAATAAACGCTCAGGCGAGACATAAATAATGTCGTAGTGGCCTTCCTGCAGGCGCTGCACCGTAGCCTGGTAATCGTCCTGATCTAACGAGGAATTCAGATACGCAGCCTTTACGCCGGCCTCGCGTAATTGTTCTACCTGATCCTGCATCAGTGAAATAAGAGGGGATACCACTATACCAGTGCCATCGCGCACCATGGCCGGGATTTGGTAACATAACGACTTACCGCCACCGGTGGGCAGCAATACCAGCACATCCTTACCGTTAATAGTGTGATCGATCACCTCGGCCTGCCCGGAGCGAAACTTGCTGTAACCGAAGATATCCTCAAGGATTTGCTGGGCATCACGGCTGTCTGCGGGCTGCGCAGCACTTGCCACGATGGCGAGCTGGCTATCGTTATCGTCGATGGCGGTGGGGGTATCTGGTGTCGCAGTCATGAGTCGCAGAGTTTACGCGTTTTTTGCCTGAGGTTCACGGGTTTTGCCCGACTTTTTCTGCGTCTTGCTATAACTGACTGATGTGCCGCGACAGAGTCATTCCTGTGGTGCTAACAACAATGGTATTATGAGCCAAATTTTGTTGTGTGGTGGAACTCATGGCTGAACCCTTACCCGATCTCATTGAAGAAATCGTTGCCGATAACGGCGTCGACGACTTTCAGGCTGTGGCTGAACAGCTTTTACCGGCTGAAGATGTCGAAATAGCCACGCTGCTAGAGTCACTCCCTGTCGAGGAGCGGATGTCGCTGTGGGAAGTGCTGCCGGATGTGCGCAAGCTTGACGTGCTGGTAGAAATGCGGAGCGACCCCCGGGAAGTGCTGATTTCCGCCACCCCGAACGACAAATGGAGTGCTATTTTACTCGGTATCGATGCTGAAGACTTGCTTGAGTTGATGGACTCCCTGCCCAACAAGTTGCTGGAGCTGGCTATTCAGGCACTGGATGAACAACAACAGGCCTATTTCCGCGACGCGACCCAGTTTCCCGATGAACAGGTCGGGCACTGGATATCTCATGAAATGCTGGTGCTGCCATTAAACGCCAAAGTGCGCGATGGTTTGCGTCTGATAAGGCGCAATGTACCGGCTCACTGTGACAGCATTTTCCTGGTTAATCGCTCCGGGCAGTTTTCGGCTGCCGTAAAGCTTACTGCCGTATTTGGTGCGCCTGAGCATTTACCCATGGTGGAGCTGACCGAAGAGTCAATGCCGGTTATTAAAGGTACCGACGACTCGACTACGGCCTCCCTGCTGGTGCAGCGCAGCGGCTATGCCGCGCTGCCAGTGATTGATGACAACAATAAATTGCTCGGTCGTCACGATATTGTCAGCGCCAGTGAGTTGGTTAACGAAAATTATGAGCGCCAGGTGATGGCCACTGCCGGTATGGATGAAGACGAGGATTTATTTGCCCCGGTGGCAAAAAGTGCCCGTAGTCGTGCCTTGTGGTTAGGTATTAACCTGCTTACCGCGTTTATGGCCTCATGGTTTATTGGCTTATTTGAAGCCACCCTGCAACAGGTGGTGGCGTTGGCCGTACTGATGCCAGTGGTGGCCAGCATGGGGGGGATTGCCGGTAGCCAAACCCTGACCCTGATTGTGCGCGGTCTTGCGCTTGGCCAGATCACCAGTGCTAACTTAAAAGCGTTGATGACCAAAGAGCTTAAGGTGGGTGGTGTCAATGGTGTGATTTGGGCACTGGTGATCGGCATTGTGGCCTTTATGTGGTTCAGCGATCCGTTGCTAGGGGTGGTTATCTGTCTGGCCATCTTTGTTAACATACTGGCTGCGGCGCTGGCCGGCGTGGTATTACCGGTGATCCTGGAAAAGCTCAAAATTGACCCGGCGCTTTCCGGTTCGGTTATTCTCACCACCGTTACCGACATTGTTGGTTTTGTGGCCTTCCTGGGCCTGGGCAGCCTGTTTTTACTGTAATGAAAAAGGAAATGCTTTGAACTCTGAGGCTATTCAACGCCAGGCCACCGCCGGGCTTCTTTATGCGGTGGCGGCGTACACCATGTGGGGTATTGCCCCATTATATTTTAAGCAAATTGCCAGTGTTCCGGCGCCGGATATTCTGATGCATCGCATTGTCTGGTCGGCGGCGTTACTGGCGTTGTTGCTGCTGGGTTTAGGGCAGTTTGCCAAAGTCAGGGCAATCTTTCGGTCAAAACGATTAATAGGGTTACTGGCCTTAGCCAGTGTGTTGCTGGGCGGCAACTGGCTGCTGTTCATTTGGGCTATCAATGCCAATATGATGCTTGAAGCCAGCTTGGGGTATTACATTAACCCCTTGCTCAACGTGTTTCTGGCCAGGCTGTTTTTAAATGAACGACTGCGCAATATGCAAAAAGCCGCTGTGGTGCTGGCGATCATCGGGGTGGCTAATATCATTATTGCGCATGGTACTTTGCCCTGGGTAGCACTGTTATTGGCGGGAAGTTTTGCGATCTATGGCCTGTTGCGTAAACAAATCCCCGTTGAGCCGCTACCGGGGCTGTTTATGGAAACCCTGGTGTTGTTGCCTTTTGCCGCCCTTTACTGGATATTTTTTGCCTCTGATGAAGCCAATATGCTAACCAATGAATGGACGTTAAATGCCTGGCTGTTAGCGGCGGGCGTGGTGACTACACTGCCACTGCTGGCGTTTAATGCGGCGGCTAAACGGATTATGTTTACCACGCTCGGGCTTATTCAGTACATCGGCCCAACATTGATGTTTATCTTTGCCGTAGGGATGTATGACGAACCGCTGGAACCTGCCAGACTGGTCACCTTTGGCTTTGTGTGGTGTGGCCTGGTGTTATTTAGCCTCGACTCACTGAAAACCTACCGGCAGCAGCGTAAAGTGCTACGGGCAGCATAAGCGTAGTACAGGATAGTCCGGCATGGGTGCCGGGCTTAATCCGCGTGGTCTCTGTTTTGTCAGTATGCGTTTTGTAACGTACTCTGTCGGGCTGTAATAAGCTTTTATCTGCAAAGGATATTCATGCTCAGATTCTCAGTTTTTAGTTTCATTCTGGTGGTCTCAATTTTTTCTGTGCAGGCGAAAAGTGAGTGTGATATCTCGGGCGTATGGAATCACTCAGCTAAGCCCGCAGAACTATTAATCGACTTAAATAAGTCTGAGATCACTGTCTATTCCCATGACAACAATAAAAAAGCAATTGGGTTAGTTGTTTTAAAGGCCTTAAAACCAACATCAAATGCTACGCTGTGGACCGCACAGATGTATAGTGCGACAGACGATTCGTTTGTTGATGTACAGATGGTCTCAGAAGGCTGCAGTCAATTAACTGTTAGTTTTGACGGAGAAGAGATTTTAAAGTTTGTCAGGTAAATTTGTATAAAGCAATCGTAATGCCGACAACACAGGTTCCTGGCATTAAAAGCCAGAAGGGGCATCATGTTCCACTCTGTTACGGCCATTGTGTTTGGCCTGGTAGAGCAGTTTGTCGGCGGTGGTGAGCATTGCCTGAATATTATGATCACTGCGGGTGGTAAGGCCGATGCTGACGGTTACGTGTAAGGTTAGTTCGCCGAATTTAACCGGATGTTCACTGATGTTACGACGTATCTCTTCAAGTCGGGTTACCGCTTTGTGAGCAGTGGTGTCGGGCAAATACAGGCAAAACTCTTCGCCGCCAAAGCGCGCAATGATCACATCTGCACACAGTACCGCGAGGCGGTTGGCTACCACTTTGAGCACTTCATCGCCAGCGTCATGGCCATGGGTGTCGTTAATCGCTTTAAAAAAATCCAAATCCAGTAGAGCCAGTGCCTGATTGGCTGGCTGATTACGCTGCATTTTATTTACGGTATAGAAAAAGTGGCGGCGGTTAGGCAGGCCGGTAAGGTAGTCGGTATTTGCCGTACGCCTGATGGTTTCTACATTTTCCAGCAGTTCAATGTTTTGGTTTACCCGGCAAAGAAATTCTTCCAGATGATAAGGTTTACGTACAAAGTCGTTGGCGCCGCTTTTAATAAAGCGCGCTGACAGCAGGTTGTTGCGATCGTTAGCCACACCAATAATCGCCAGATCTTCCTTACTGTATTGTTTGCGTAGCCAGGCAACAAACTGGGTAGGCGGCTTATCCTGAATAGCACTGTCAACAAACACCAGTTTTATGTGGCTGTGTTCGTCGAGGAGCGTTTCTGCCTGAGCGGCGGTGGCGCATTCGTAGGTAATGAAGTTATGCCGGCGCAATAAGGCGGCCATGGCTGTGCGCTCGTTACGTTTGGGATTGATGACCAATACACCGGTGGTCTTGTTTTTCTCAAGCCGGCCAATCAGGCGCATGAGATAGTCAAATATCTGCGCGTTTTCTTTAGGAATATAATCTACCACATCCCGGGCCAGTACAGCTTTACGAATGTCTTCGTCGAGCCTGGCGGTAGTCACAATGGTTGGCAGGTAACTTTTGACGGCGAAGTCGATAGCCTCGCCGTTGGGGGCGTCCGGCAGATCATAGTCGACAATGGCGCACAGGTAGTCTTCCGGATCGCTGTGTATAAAGATATGTTTGGCAGCAGTCAGTGAAGTGGCGAGTACCGGCTTTAATTGCGCCATTTCAACCAGCTTGGTCAGCAGGCTGATAGTACTCGCACTGTCTTCAATTATCAGCACCTTCTGCTGCATTAATGTGTCCTATATCACCTCTAGTTTGGCGAAGCTCAGTACCAGCCACTTGCTGCCGAATTCATCAAAATTCACCTGCACCCGGGCGTGATCGCCACTACCTTCATAGTTTAGCACTACGCCTTCACCAAACTTGCGGTGTCTTACCCGCTGACCGAGTGAAAAACCACTTTGCTCCATCCGTTCATGGGACGCTGCATTGCTGAAACGACTTGTGACCGGTCTTGATACTGTAGACGTCAGGCGGATTTCTTCCACACATTCGCTGGGAATTTCCCGTAAAAATCGTGAGGCTGTGTGATATTTTTCCTGTCCGTACAACCGGCGCATCTCGGCATAAGTCATATACAGTTTTTTCATTGCCCGGGTCATGCCTACGTAACACAGGCGGCGTTCCTCTTCCATGCGCCCGGGTTCGTCGTTGGTCATCTGGCTGGGGAACATGCCTTCTTCCACCCCGGCTAAAAATACCAGCGGGAATTCCAGACCCTTAGCGGTGTGAATGGTCATGAGCTGCACCGCGTCCTGATCGCCGCTGGCCTGGGTTTCACCGGCTTCCAGTGAAGCATGGGCAAGGAAAGCTTGCAGAGGGGTCATTTCATCGGCTTCTTCCGGGATCACAAATTGCTTACAGGCGGTAACCAGTTCTTCTAAGTTTTCCAGCCGCGCTTGGGCTTTTTCACCCTTCTCAGCCTGATACATGGCGTACAGGCCTGAATGGTTAATCGCTTTGTTGGCTTGTTCTTCCAGCGGCTGGCCTGCAAATTCGTCGGCCAGTTTATTGATAAGCTCAATAAAGGCATTGAGCGCATTGGCGGCGCGGCCTTTCAGGCTGCCATCCTGCAATAGCTGTAAACTGGCCTGCCACATAGAGCAATCCTGCACACGGGTTTGCTCACGAATGGTAGCCAGCGTACGCTCGCCTAATCCGCGACTGGGCGTATTGACTATCCGCTCAAATGCGGCATCATCATGGGCATGGTTGACCAGGCGCATATAGCCCAGCGCATCTTTGATTTCCTGCCGTTCGAAGAAGCGCAGACCGCCGTAAATGCGGTAGGGCAGGCTTTGATGCAGCAAGGCTTCTTCCAATACCCGCGACTGGGCGTTGTTGCGATATAAAATGGCGACTTCTTTTAACTGATTACCCTGATTATGCCAGTCAGAAATCTGCGCAACGATAAAGCGCGCTTCATCGAGATCGTTAAAACCGGCATAAATCGAAATCGGCTCGCCATCGTCGCCGTCGGTCCACAATTCTTTACCCAGCCGGCCCTGGTTATTATCGATAACCGTATTGGCAGCTTTCAGTATGGTAGCGGTAGACCGGTAATTTTGTTCCAGGCGAATGGTTGATGCGCCGTCGAAGTCCTTCAGGAAGTGCTGGATGTTATCGACATTGGCGCCACGCCAGCCGTAAATAGACTGGTCGTCGTCACCCACAATCATAATGTTGTTGTCCTGATTACACAGCAGGCGTAACCAGGCGTACTGGATATTGTTGGTATCCTGAAATTCGTCTACCAGTACGGCGCGGAAGCGGCGCTGGTAATGAGCCAGCACATCGGGATTCTTAACCCATAATTCGTGGGCGCGCAGTAACAGTTCGGCAAAGTCTACCAGTCCGGAGCGGTCGCAGGCTTCCTGATACGCGGCATAGATATCGCGCATTTTCTGTTGGGTATGATCGCCGTGGGTTTCAATGTGCTGTGGACGCAGGCCTTCATCTTTATTACCGTTGATATACCACTGGATTTGCCGAGGCGCCCAGTGTTTTTCATCCAGGTTCATGGCCTTAAGTACCCGGCGCACCAATCGGTACTGATCGTCTGAGTCGAGGATTTGAAAGTTTTCCGGCAGATTGGCTTCAGCGTAGTGGGCGCGCAGCAAACGGTGCGCCAGGCCATGAAAAGTGCCTATCCACATGGTATTTAACGGCCGGCCCATCACATGCTCAATACGCCCGCGCATTTCCCGCGCGGCTTTATTGGTAAAGGTTACCGCCAGAATACTGTAAGGGGCGATATTCTCTACCTGCATTAACCACGCGATGCGGTGCACCAGAACACGGGTTTTACCACTACCGGCACCCGCCAGCACCAGCATATTCGACAGCGGTGCGGCCACGGCATCGCGCTGTTTATCGTTTAATTCGTCGAGTAACTCAGAAACATCCATAACAATACAAAAACACCTGTATTTTTATTCAGGCCATAAAAAGCAGAGTATGCCATTAAAGCCTACTGCGTTAAACCGCGCTTGCACAATAATGGTGGATTATTGCCCGAAGCAACATAATGAAAGTGATCCGGGCGAAGTCTGGTCAGATATAAGGTATGATTGACCTTCCGGTGTCGCAGATCGCGCTGAATTCTCCGGCTATCGCAATTTTTTCGGGTTGCCTCTTGAATTGACGCCATAAACCATTATGTTACCGCTACGCGCGTTGGCTGGTTTACTCTTGTTCAACTTTACCCGCACAGCAAACTAAATAGGAATGCCCATGCATGCACTGACCGATACCGCTGATTTTTGGCTGCAGCTAAAAAAAGAAGCGCGGCAAATTGTCGATGAAGAACCGCTGTTAGCGAGTTTTATACATGCCTGCATTTTAACCCATCATAACTTTGAGTCTTCGCTGAGCTTTATTTTGTCGAACAAAATGGCCGACGATGTCATGCCCGCGCTGACTATCAGAGAAATTCTGGATGAAGCCTATTTGCTGGAACCGGCCATCGTTGAGTCGGCTATCGAAGATATTCGCGCCATCTACACCCGCGACCCGGCAGTAACCAATTACCTAAATGTGCTGGTGCATTTTAAAGGCTTTCAGGCTGTTCAGGTGCATCGTATGGCGCACTATTTGTGGCAACAGGGCCGGCACCAGCTGGCGTTGTTTTTACAGAGCCGCAATTCAGAAACCTTCGCGGTGGATATTCACCCGGCAGCCACTATCGGTAAGGGCGTAATGTTCGACCATGCCACAGGTATTGTGGTAGGTGAAACCGCGGTCATTGAGGATAACGTGTCGATTCTGCAAAACGTTACGTTGGGTGGTACCGGTAACGAGAGTGGCGACCGTCATCCTAAGATTCGTCAGGGCGTCATGCTCGGCTCGGGCGCTAAGGTGCTGGGTAATATTGAAATTGGCGAAGGTTCAAAAGTGGGTGCAGGTAGTGTTGTGCTTAACGATGTACCGCCTCACGTTACGGTGGTAGGTGTACCGGCCAAAGTGGTGGGCCGTCCCTGTTGTCCGCGACCCTGCGACTCCATGAATCAGAATGTGCTGGAAGATAACGAACCCTACGAACAAGCTTAGTAAGGTTAATAGCTGATTGTTATAAAAACGGTCAGCTTTTGCTTTTAACCTGAGCTGTTTAGTCTTTCGGTAGCTCCCCGTTACTCAGCAAACACAGTTCACAGTCTTTCACTGATAACTATTTCGCATACTCAGCCTGTAATCTGGCGTAATCTGCAGTTGTTACACAATACACTTTTTTGATTTGGTGCTTTTCAACCAGTGCAAGAAGCTCACTGGCATAGCGCAATTGCGCACCAAACATGTAAGTGCGGTGATGCCAGGGCTCTTCGTTCAGTACGTATAAGGGGGCGAACTTTGGTGAGTTGGTCAGATATTCAAGCAGTTGGTAAGAGGCGATATCAGTACCTACCGCAATCACAGGGAGCGGGGCAGGGCGAAACCATTGTTTTATAAAGTCCGGCAATCCCATCAGAAAAGATTTTTAGTCTGAAGTAATGGCATCATAGCGCATATTGCCTTGAGCAAAAGCCTTAATTATGCGGCATTTCCCATTGGTTAGTAACTTGCTGCCTTTCTCTGGTGATTTTTTCATCCCTGGCGCGATTTACTGAGTATAAAGAGTGGTTTATGCCAGATTAAGGTCGGTCTTATGGACTGTATTTTTCTTGTTTAGGATTACACCATGTACTTTTTTAATAAACTTGGCGGGCTGATTTTGCTGACGTTGCTATGCAATGGAGGTCTGGCCGCGTCTGAGGATGCCGCTATCGAAGACTCGCCAAATCGTGATTTAACCGGCTTTGAGGGCCTGAATGAGCGACTCCCGCTATGGGAAGCGGGGGTGGGCGGCGGCATGATAGAGTCACCGAATTATCCGGCCTCATCAGAGCGCAATTTTGTAGCTCTGGCATTACCTTATGTCATTTATCGCGGTGATATTTTTCGTGTGGGCGGAAGAGGAGGAGCAAGAGCGGTATTCCTCGAAAATGACCGGCTGGAGCTCGATATGAGTTTTGGCGGGGCTTTTGCTGCTGACAGTGATGACAATACCGTTCGCGAAGGCATGCCCGAGCTCGACTATCTGGTTGAGATTGGCCCACAGCTGATCTACAAAGTTAAAGATTTTTCTTTTAGCGGTGGTGGTAACGCGCGCCTGAATGCCCGTCTACAGGCCCGTGCTGTCTTCTCTACCGATTTTGGCGGATTTGATGCCAGAGGATTTGTTTTCGAACCGACTCTGACCTATCAGCAACGGGGCGTTTTCCTGCCTGAGACCGGTTTTAGCCTGGCTCTCAGCGCAACCTGGGCCACCGAAAAATTACAGGATTACTTCTATGAGGTAACGTCAGAGTATGCCACTGCAGTCAGGCCTGCATACAATGCACAAAGTGGCTACATGGGCGCAGAGTTGTCAGCAGGACTGGCTTTCCCGGTGATTAAAAACGTGCGGGGCTTTTTAACCACTTCGGTACAATTTAATAGTGGTTCTGCGAATGAAAACAGTCCGCTTTTTGAGAAAACTGTGACCTATAGTGTGGGTGTCGGATTTGTCTGGCGCGCCTATAAAAGCGATGCCAAAGCCAACTGGTAAAGCTAGCAAAATAGTGAGAAGCCGAGGCTGGCGGCTTCTCTTTGGTCGACGTTAGCCAAATTTGGCGTCTGCCACAAACGGGTTGGTGGATCGTTCGTGACCAATGCTGGTCGTCGGACCGTGGCCGGGGTATACCGTCATTTCATCTGGTAGTGTGAACAGTTTTTCACGGATTGCTTCAATTAATTGCTGGTGGTTGCCCTGAGGAAAGTCGGTACGGCCAATTGAACCGGCAAAAATAATATCGCCCACGATCACTTTATTGCTGCTGCGTTCAACCAGTGCAACGTGACCAGGTGTATGCCCCGGACAATGCAGAATTTCCAGCGTCAGGTTACCCACCGAAATGGTATCGTCCTCGGTTAACCACTGATTGGGGCTGAACGGCTGGGCCGGTGGAAAGCCAAACATCTGGCTCTGTTGCATCAGCGCATCCAGCCAGAATTTGTCGCCAATGTGCGGGCCAATGATGGGTACATTGTAATGGGTGGCCACGGCAGTAGTGCCGCCAACATGGTCGAGATGCCCATGAGTGAGAATAACTTTCTCGATGGTAACCTGTTGCTCGGTGACCGCTTTATAGAGCTTTTCTACATCACCGCCGGGATCGACCAGTGCCCCTTTCATGGTGTCGGGATCCCAGATTAATGAGCAGTTCTGAGCAAACGGGGTAACAGGAATAACAAGTATTTTCACAATCGTATCTGGCCAGGAAATTTGTTGTTATGTTAGCAGGAAATATTCGTTGATGTCACAATCAGGCGTGCCTCTGAGGGTGAACAGTTGGTGCGTTGATTTTCTGAGAGTTTTTAAGTTATTTATACTAAAGTTCAATAAGTCAGAGTTTGTCTGGCTATACCTGATTATCCGCATCAATATGCACCTGCTCTAACCACTGCCAATATAATAATCATGAAATTTATCGTATGCAGGAGACGAAAGTGGACGTTTCTCGGGAAGATCTCAAGATCATCATCATGGATTTGCTCGACGCTGGACAGTTTATCAGTGACGAGTCGTTTAGTAAGGCTTGTGAGTGCAGTGTGTGCAAAGAGAAAGCAGTAAAGGTTGGGTTGGATATAGTGCATAAAGAAGACTGTCCGGTAGGACGGGCTTGTGATGCACTGGGGTATGTTTTCAGAGGCTTTGCCAAAGAAGCCTGAGAGTTACCTTAAAGAGTCGCTATAAAAAGGGACTATCTAAAAAGCACTCAATGGTGCAGGCCATTGAGTGCTTTTTTGTGCCGGGTGTATTTACTTCACATCAAAATGTCTGTCGAAGAAATTAGTGATGGTGTGATACAAATGTATACCTGTCTGTTTACCCCGGATGCTGTGCTTCTTGCCAGGATAGTCCATCACCTCGAAAGGTTTGGCGGCATCCTGCAGATGTTT
>CATMRP010000018.1 GCA_950073835.1 uncultured Alteromonadaceae bacterium | reverse complement strand
CAATGAAGAATCATTGCTCCGGGACAAATATACAAGAAGGGTCGGAAACCTGGGCGGTGTTTGCGGAGTTCTAAACGGTAAAGCGGCGACACGATGCACGAAACAGACTCAGGTATTGGCTATGGTCAATACAGACAGGAACCGCCGTGGTACGGAACCGTATGCCCGGTGGTGTGAGAGGACGGCGGGAGTAATCCCGCCTCCTACTCGATCGTTACATTCAGTGAGTATTGATTCTATGCGGCGGCGTTTCCGTTTTGACCACAGTCAGTCCATTAAGTAGCAAGGTGCCCTGGTAACAGTCATCGCCGGTGGATGAAAACTCAAATAAAAACTCGCTGCGCCAATCGAGCTTGCCCCGGTACAGCATTGGGCGGGTGGTTTTTCTCGCTACACTCACCAACTGTAAACGCTGCTGTTCGCAGTAGCGTTGCAGGTATTGGTTTGCGCACTCAGAAATGGTTCGGATCCGCCAGAAAAACGCGCCGCCAGCGCACAATAACACCAGTAGCAATACATCAAATAAATTCACCGGGTTTATCCTGCCTTGTTGAAAAGGGTGTTTAGTGGCGCCTGCATTAATGGGTTATTCTGATGTGCCCTGGCCAGGGTTAGCATGGTTCTGCGCAGCGTTGGAATTTGTACCAAATCGCTAAACAGGCCAATAAACAACTCATGCTTGTAGGCACCGTCGGCATCCGCTTTAGCCGCAGCTTCCAGAAACCGTTGCGCGGTTAAAGTATCTAACTGTGCATCATGTCGCCCGGCAATCACACTCAGTAAATGCATATCAGGCTGCGATGTTTTGTCTAACAGCTCATTCAACGCCTGGTTGATTTTCGGATGATACTCTGGCGTGCTTAACGCTCTGAGCAGGCCCAGCACAACGTGCTTTTGCGCTTCATCCTCGGCAACCACATTAAGCTGTTCAATAAAAAAGGCTTGCAGGTTTTCCGGCAGCGATACGCTTTCCAGGCTGCTGAATAACGTGTCTAAAAAAGGCGCACTGAAGTGTCCGAAGTTTTCGATAATGTGAGCAGCCTGCTTATCATCAATCGCCACTGCGAGGTCGGCAATGGCCTGTACTGGTAATTGTTGCCAGTCGATAATGGCTGGTGCCTGCAGGTATTGCCGGGCTTGTTCCAGAGCCTCGCTTTTCGTGTCGTTCAGTGCCTGGCGGGCAATCGCTGAAAACTGCGCCATAAGCTGCTGACTGGGCACAAAGGTATAGGGGTTATCCGGCAATTCATCACTGCCTTGCTCACCGGCTATCTGGTTGCCCAGCGCATCGACGATGATTTGTAAAAAGTGGTTGCGCGAAGCCTGTATTAATAAGCCCTGTTCATCCAGCGGAAACTTAACAAACCAGATATAGCGCTGGGCCTGGGGATTGGTTTGCCAGAATACCACTGCGTACCAGGCGTGTTGCTGACGCGGGCGGGGAGGGCAAATTTTTCCGTTCTCGATATCTAAAAATGTTTGCGAGGCAACAGGATAAACTCCACGACCTAAATCAAAAATGCGATAATCCGTGCCCGCATGTAATAAAAACTCGCTCAGCGAGTGAATACTTTTTGAATTCATGCTGATTTTTAACTAAGACATAATTTGCCAATAGTGTAACAGGCATTGGAGTAAGCGCGTAATGATTCATGATCCCAAATCCATTGAGCAGGGCTCAGATTTGCTGTTTGAGCTGGAAGCGATTTTAAAAGCTGCGGGTTTGTGGTCGGCGGTCATGCCTTCTCAAGATGCGCTGGCCAGCCAGCAGCCCTTCGCCTGTGACACGCTTGATTTTGAGCAGTGGCTACAATTTATCCTTATTCCGCGTCTACGGGCATTGCTGAAGAGCAAAACCTTACCACCGCCAATGCAAATTCACCCCATGGCCGAAGTTACCTGGCGGGGTAATCATCTGTCTGTGCAGCGGGTTTTGGCTCGTTTTGACAGCTGGAGTCATTCTCTTCATGGGTAACAGCGAGTTAAACGTGGTGTATCAGGATGAGCACATTGTGGCCATTTATAAGCCGCCCGGATTACTGGTGCATCGCAGCCCCATAGATAAACACGAAACCCGGTTTGCAGTGCAGTTGCTGCGCGACCAGCTTGGTCGGCATGTGTATCCGCTGCACCGGCTGGATCGGCCAACAGCTGGCTTACTGTTATTTGCGCTGGACAGTGAAACGGCTTCGGTTATGAACGCGCAAATGATGAGCAATGGAATGCAGAAGTCTTATCAGGCGCTGGTCAGGGGCTATGTAAAATCGGCGGGAATGATCGACTATGCGCTTAAATATCGCTGGGATAAGTATGCCGATGCCGATCGCACTAAACAGGTTGCGCCGCAATCCGCCCATTCAGATTACTGGCCATTGGCTCATTATGAATTGCCGTTTGCGGTCGGCCGCTATAACACGGCTCGCTATTCCTGGCTGGGCTTAACACCTCATACTGGG
Source organism: uncultured Alteromonadaceae bacterium (assembly GCA_950073835.1). GTDB lineage: Bacteria > Pseudomonadota > Gammaproteobacteria > Enterobacterales > Alteromonadaceae > Alteromonas. The sequence goes on along the minus strand of CATMRP010000018.1, from coordinate 47,423 downwards.
CGTAAGCATCAGCTAAGGCGGCACATGTTGCACTTACGTCATCCTATTGTGGGCGATACCACCCATGGTGACGGCAAACATAATGGCTTTTTACGCGACCAGTTTGGTTGCCACCGGCTGATGCTGGTGTGCGTGTCGATGGGCTTTTACCATCCGGTTAGCAGTGAATGGCTGACTATTAAGACGCAAGTCGATAGCGAAATAGAGCAGTTATTGGTAAGCTGGCAGCCGTTTTTAACCTGGAGTCAATAAAAGTAAGGTAGGTCCATGGCAACCCTGAATATCATCGTCGGTTCGGTTTACGGCAATGCAGAAAACGTAGCAGAAGAAGTACAGTCTTATTGTGAGGATCAAGGCATTGATGCAGAAGTCTTTAAAGATCCGGATGTGAGTGATTTTACCGATCCAAAGGCCTTGTTAGTGATCACATCAACCACCGGCGCTGGCGACCTACCGCCAAATTTGGAGTTTCCAATTGATGAACTGCGCACCCAGTTTCCGCTGCTTGAGCAAAAGCCCTTTGCGGTAGCCGCTTTAGGTGACAGCAGTTACGGAGAATCCTACTGTGGTGGTGGCAGAATTTGCCAGGAACTGTTAACCGAATTACAGGGCTTTCCGGTAGCAGACATGCTGGAAGTGGATGCCATGGAAACGCTGGAGCCGGAGCAGGATGTACTTAACTGGTTCAAAGGCATTCAGGATAAACTGATCGCTTAAACTTTCCGCGATAGGCGCGTGCCGGCGCCTTCTGTTTGCCCCACTAGCAGGGTCGTACACCTGAGTGCCTAAGGATTCGCTTTATTATGAATGATGTGATGAGCCGTTTAACTGACTGGGCAACGTTTTACATGTCCAATTTGATTGTAACCATACTGGTGCTGATTATCTTTATGGGGGTGAACCGATTACTGTTACCACAAATCGAGAAGCTGGCTACCAGTAGTAAACTGAGTGAAGAGGCTCGCAAGAAGACCTATCACACTGCCAGATTAATCACCGGGGTTATTACCATTGCGGTCTTGCTGTTGGTGTGGGGCGTTGATTTCAGCGGCTTGATTGTACTTTCTACGTCTATCATTGCGCTCACAGGGGTTGCGCTGTTTGCCAGCTGGTCACTGCTGAGCAACATCACTTCATACTTTGTGTTGCTGTTTCAGAACTCTTATACCAAGGGCAATTTTATTCGTATTATCGACGGTGATAATTACATGGAAGGCTATATTGCTGAGATAAACTTATTCACCACGCGTTTAATTACCAAAGATGATGAAGAGATCGCATACCCGAATAATCTGGTGCTCACCCGGCCTGTGATTATTAACCCTAAACAGCACTGGCAGGGGATTGGTAAATCCACTGATAAACAATTACCGGTTCAATTAGAGCAACCGGAGCAACCCCGCGAAGCTCAGAAAGATTAAAGTAGCAGACTCAAACGCGAAAGGCGCCACATGGCGCCTTTTCTTTGAATGCAGTTTAAAAGTATCTTGGGCTGGGGTTACTAAAGCATCTGTTACCGCCAGCGTTTACGTCCGCTAATTAATTCCCATATTGTGCTGGCTGCAGGGTCATCGCTGGGTTTCGTGCTGCCGCAATTGATAGATTCATCGCAGCTTACGCCGCGGATCCGGCTGCCAATTGAGTTTTGATCGTACTTTCCGCTGCTTACCAGCGTATCCACGAGGCCATCGAGTACCAGTGTCACTTTAAAGGCTTCGCCAGTGACTTCGATAACTTCAATGTCTTTATCTAATTCCAGCTTAGCGAGGATGGCAGAATCCTGCTTGTTATTGGCTGAGCGTTCTGCCAGAACTTTCAGGTATTCCATGGCTTCGGGATGCCGGGCCCTGGCTAAACGCTGAAATAAATCCACCGCGCCTTCCACATCTTTGGCGGCGACGGTGCCGGTTTCTTTCATGCGGGCCAGCAGAAACATCGCTCGCATATTATTTTGTTCACTGGCACTCTCGAGTAAAGCCACCGCCTGATCCGTTTTGTCGCTATCGCCTGATTTTAGAATATTCAGTGCTTTATCATACATCGCGGGCGCATAACCATATTTAATGGCGAGGTCGAGCATTTCCTCGGCTTTAGCAATGTCCTGTTCGAGTACAAATCCATTGCGCAACCAATCCGCCATGAGATAAGCAGCAACCGGATCGCGAAAACGTGCGCCAAGAATTATATAGTGTTCGGCTTTTTCGAGGTTTTTCTCAAAGCCATCGCCGGAGGCATAGGCCATGGCAACAATGGCTGCTGCCCGACCACTGCCATTTCTGGCCAGTTGTACCAAATTGCGCAGTTGTGTTTTGCAGTCATCGTCAACGCAGTATTTTGTGGTTTCAGTAGTACCGGAAAAGGCGTTAGTGTCCTGACTGAATGCCAGTAGCAGCGCTAATGATGAGGCGCTGACAATTTGAGGTAATCGCATGGTATCTTCCTTAATGTTAGCTATCGACCGATGCTACGCAGTACTCCTTGTCCTGCCAAACATCACGAAAAAGGCGTTAACAGCTTGTTTATTGATTAACTTTAGCAGTATCGCGGAAACATTGCTAATGGAAGACAACAAACAGCTATGATGCTATAAATGTTTACCATCAGAAGCCGTAGCTAAGGTCGTACTACTGGCAAATTCATCTATGTGAGATGATATCTATCTGGCCAATGCATTCTATGAGTTGCTCAATACTGGAGTAAATGGTGTTTATAACTACGTTGGTGCAAATGTATAAATTGGCCAGAAACCGATTAAACCCTCAATAAATCTAAAATTAAATATTCGAACGTAAGTAGTGTTATGCAGCATTTTCACAAACTCACTGGATTAAGAGGCTTTGCCGCGCTAATTGTTTTTGTTTCCCATGCGGCGAATGAAACACTTTTACCAAAGTTTCTGGGTAATGGTTTTGGGCAAACCGGCGTTATGCTTTTCTTTCTTCTTAGTGGATTTTTGATGACTCAGTTATATATTCATGAAGAGTTCAGTAGAGTAAATATCAAACGGTATGCATTCGCGAGAATTGGTCGCGTTTTACCCCTGTATTTCACCCTGCTAATTATTTCTGTGCTGATAACTAAACTCGAAGGTGGCAATTCTATATACCCTTTTATGTTTACCGAGTTCAATCGAACTGTTGAAGCTTTTATGCTTATAAAAGCCCCATACATTTTTTGGACTATCCCCGTAGAAGTGCAGTTTTATGTCGTTTTTATTGGCTTCTGGGGATTGTATAAATCCGGATTTAGCACTTATGTCCTAATTCTTTACGCGCTACTTACTGTTTTACCCAGTGCTTATTTTTATTTTTTTGTGAAACCAAAGCTGTTAGGCATTATCTCTACTTACGGATTCGCTTTCTTCCTTGGGCTTGTTTCAGCCTTTGCATTTGACAGGATAAAAGACTCAGTTTCGGCACATAAAGCGGCCAATTGGTTTGGGTTGCCTGTGCTTATCTTGCTGTGTCTCAACCTGCCTGAAATTCGGAGTATGGTCGGCTTGATTTATACCGAAGATTTTTTTTGGAAAACATGGGGTGATCCACTGACCTGGCTACTGGTATACAGCGTGTTTATGTGTGTAATTTTAAATTCGACCAGTATGTCAATTTTAAACAGCCAGTTTTTTGTTTATCTTGGTAAAGTCTCCTACGGTTTTTACTTATTGCATTACCCTGTGTTGGCATATTTCGTATCTATAACTGAATTAAACATGTACATAAGACTCGGCTTAGCTCTGTTTATTACTTTGTTGCTTTCCCACCTATCGTTTTATTTTTTCGAAAAGCCGCTCGCTTACAAAATACGTCGGTATGGTAAGTCAAAGGCGGTTTCGGCATAGTCTAAAGTAAAAAGGCGCCATCAGGCGCCTTTTCAGAGTAACCATTTAATGCTTATTCAGCGCCACGTAGCAGGGCGTTTATCCCTACTTTAGCGCGGGTTTTTGCATCAACCTTTTTCACGATGATGGCAGCATACAAGCTGTATTTGCCGTCTTTGCTTGGCAGGTTACCCGGCACTACCACTGCACCAGCGGGTACGCGGCCATAATGTACTTCGCCGGTTTCACGGTCGTAAATTCGGGTAGACTGGCCGATGTATACGCCCATTGAGATAACCGCGCCTTCCTCAACGATAACGCCTTCAACAATTTCAGAGCGCGCGCCGATAAAGCAGTTGTCTTCAATGATAGTTGGGTTAGCCTGGAGGGGCTCCAGTACACCGCCAATGCCAACGCCACCAGATAGGTGTACGTTTTTACCAATTTGTGCACATGAGCCAACGGTAGCCCAGGTATCAACCATACTACCTTCACCAACATATGCGCCAATGTTAACGTAAGAAGGCATTACCACTACGTTTTTGCCCACAAAAGAGCCGGTACGTACAGCCGCTGGTGGCACGATACGAACGCCGTCAGCAGCAAACTGCTCGGCAGTGTAATCGGCATATTTCAGTGGCACTTTATCGTAGAAACGGCTCTCTGCGCCTTCCATTACGTCATTATTGTGCAGGCGGAAAAACAGTAACACTGCTTTTTTCAGCCACTGGTGAACAACCCACTCACCGGCAATTTTTTCGGCCACACGTGCTTCACCGCTGTTGAGTAAGGCAATGGCATCGCTCACTGCTTGTTTTACTTCAGCAGGGGCAGCGGAAGGTGTGATACTTGCGCGGTCTTCGAAGGCCGCTTCAATAATGGCTTTTAATTCAGTCATGGTATGTTGATATCTTCAAGTTGATCGAGTTTAAACAATATCCGCTTTTTAAGCGTCGTCTGTTCTTCCGGCGTCAGGGCTTTGCCATGCTCATTCGATACGATAAATACGTCTTCTGCGCGTTCACCGATTGTGGCAATTTTGGCTAATTTTAATGTGAGATTGCAGTCTACGAAAGCGTGACCGACTTTAGCAAGAATTCCCGGCGCGTCCAATGCTTCCAGCTCAATTAATGTGGCATCATCCTGGGAAGAATAAAAACGCACTTTAACCGGCACATCCAATTGCTTGTGCTGGCGGGAAAGCTTGCGGGTATTGTTATGGCTGCGTCCGGGCTTAGACAATTGCTCGGCTATGGCCTGTTCAATTGAACGCAGTCGCGATTCGCCCTCAATGCGCGAACCGTCATTTTCCAGAATCAGGATACTGTCAAACACATGGCCGTCACGGGTAACAGCGATATGCGCATCATGGATGGAGCAGTTACGGCTATCGAGCACTGAAGCGATCTGGGCAAACAGAGCCGGGCGGTCTTCGCCGTATAACAATAACTCTGTGCCGCCTTTGGCCAGATCGTTATTGGTTTTAATCAGCATTTCGCCGGCTTCATGGTCTTTCTCAAAAGCCAGGATTGCCTGGCTATGCCAACTGATTTGCTCTGGCTTAAAGCGAGCAAAATAGTCGTCTTCGAAGCGCGACCATAAGGTTTCCAGCCGCTGGGCATCAGCCTTGGCTGTAGTCAGTAATTTGAGCGCTTTGGCTTTGTGTGAATCCACCCGTTCGCGCATGGTTACACCGCATTGCAGGCCATTATCCAGGGCTTTTTGCGTCATGCTGTAAAGCTCTCTTAAGAGTGAGGCTTTCCAGTCGTTCCAAAGGTTATCGTTAGTCGCCCGAATATCTGCCAGGGTCAGTATGTATAGCAGGTTAAGGTGCGTATGACTGCGCACGGCCGTAGCAAAATCGTTTACGACATCCGGATCGTAGATATCCCGGCGTTGCGCTACTACTGACATCAGCAGGTGATTCTCCACTAACCAGGCAATCAGATCGGCGTCGGACTTTTCAATATCGTGGGCTTCGCAGAAAATTGCGACATCCTTCGCTCCCAGCGTAGAATGATCGCCATTACGGCCTTTGGCAATATCATGAAAGATTGCCGCAATATAAATCAGTTCAGGTTTGTCGAAATTCCGCACTATGCGGCCACAGCGTGGGAACTGGGTATTGTGCGGCTGAAAGTAATGGTTAACGTGCTTTACCAGGCGATGAGTATGCTCATCCACCGTATAGGCGTGGAACAAGTCAAATTGCATCATGCCCACAATGTGATCCCACTCGGGCAGGTAAGCCTGCAGAATGCCGTACTGATGCATAATGTCCCAGGCGAAATCAAAGAAATGCGGGTGCTTAAACAGCTCAATAATTAACTGACGACATTCTGCTCGCTCTACATAATAGGCCGACTGGAAACGACGACGAGCATTACGCAACTGGCGGATACAATTGGTATCCAGGCCCTGAACATCAGGGTTATCCGCAATGGTTTTAAGAAACCTAAGGATATCCTCTGGCGATTCAAAAACGTTGTTATGCGTAGGAGAAATATTGCCGTCGAGCAAACAAAAATCGTCGTTAATGGTTTTGCGACTCTGAATGGTCTGGTTGAGCATGTCGTAGCGGAAGCGCTGCAGCAGCATCTGATTGAGTTCGCTGATACGGCGTACTGTGCGGAAAAAGGCCCGCATCATTTTTTCAACTGCGGTCTTACTGTCATCCCCGTAGCCCATCATGGCGGCTACGTCCGGCTGATAATCGAACAATAAGCGGTTTTCGCTGCGTCCGGCCACCAGGTGCAGAGCATAGCGGAGGCGCCACAAAGACATACGGCATTCGACTAACTCATCGAGCTCATCCTGGGTGAAATAGCCATGGCCTACCAGCCCCTTACCATCGTATTCTTTAAAGTGTTTTTTAGCGACCCAGCCGATTGACTGAATGTCACGTAAACAGCCCGGGTTTTCCTTGATATTCGGTTCAAGGTTGTAAGACGTGCCATTAAACTTTGCATGACGGGCTTTTTGCTCTTCATACTTGGCGGCGAAGAAGGCTTTGCTGGTCCAGCAGGTATCTTTTTCGTTAACGGCGTGCCACATGTCTACAAAGGTTTGGTCGCAGCCACTTAGCATGCGGCTTTCAACCAGGTTGGTGGCGATGGAAATATCATCCTTTGCCAGTTTTACGGTTTCTTTGATGGTGCGTACCGACTGACCGACGTCAAGTTTAATGTCCCACAGCATGGTAATAAACTGGCCGACTTTTTCCTGTACGTCACGCTTAAGCGGCTTTTTGCTGACAATCAGCAAGTCGATATCTGAGTAGGGTTGCAAATGGCCGCGGCCGTAACCACCCACGGCACAAAGCGCCAGGCCTCGTTCATTAGCCAAACCATACAATGACCACAAGCGTTGCAACAGGGTATCAATAAATATTGCGCGCCCGGTTACCAGTTCGTCGATGGGTTGCAGTGTAAAGGCTGACTCTAACCATTCGTAGCTTTGTGACACCAGCTGTTTAATGGCTTTGATGTCGTCGACAGAGTCGATGGTAGCGATTTCTTCACATAACGATTTTAATTTCACAACTCACCCAATGAATACTTCCGAACACTCTTAGTGAATTGATCCGCTAGGATCAACCCGGCACTTGTTGCCGCTTAAGCAAGCGAATGCCGCCCTGAGGCGGCATTACCAATTAACTGTGGTGATAAATCCGTTCGAGATCTTCGTCATCCCGAAGCGTCAGTACTTCTACGCCATCTTCGGTCACCAGCAAAGTATGTTCCCATTGTGCACTGAGGCTGCGGTCTTTGGTGACTACGGTCCACTGGTCCGGTAAAATTTTTGAATAACGTTTACCGGCGTTCACCATGGGTTCAATGGTGAAGCACATGCCGGGGACCAACTCGTCACCGGTGCCGGGACGGCCGTAATGAACGATTTGCGGTTCTTCGTGGAAGCCTGCGCCAATGCCGTGCCCACAGTATTCACGGACAATTGAATAGTTGTGCGCTTCCGCGTGAGTTTGACATATATGGCCGATATCGCCCAGGCGCATGCCGGGTTTAACTTCCTTGATAGCCTTATAAAGGCATTCCTGAGTCACTCTCACCAAACGGTCGGCCAGAATGCTGGGCTTACCTACCATAAACATTTTTGAGGTATCGCCATGGTAGCCGTCTTTTATTACGGTTACGTCAACATTAACAATGTCGCCATCCTTAAGCTTTTTATCCGCCGGTATGCCGTGGCAAATCACATGGTTTACCGACGTACAAATGGATTTGGGGAAGGGGGGGTGACCGTAATTAAGAGGTGCTGGAATCGCTTGTTGCTCATTCACAATAAAGTCATGGCAAATGGTGTTAAGCTCATCGGTAGTCACGCCTTTTTTAACGTGTTCACCTAGCATCATTAATACGTCTGCAGCCAGTTTACCGGCAACGCGCATTTTTTCGATTTCTTCAGCGGTTTTAATTATTGCAGCCACCTGAGTCCTCTTTTATTGAGTCGTTGAACCAATGGCGAAAACCTTGTATGCAAAGCAAGCCACTATCAAAAGGCTGTATGGTAGCGAATACGATGGCGTCTGTATAGTTTGGTCGATGTGATCCTATAACTAATAGTAGGAATTCTGGCTCATATCTTGTGAAGTAAAAGATGAAAAGGTAGAGACTGCTTACTCTATTCCTTTAATCTAATGTGGCAGGTTAGTACTTTACCTTATTTCTTACCTGCGGATCGCAAACGATTTGTTTCCCTGTATGCTTATCTGTGGCGATAATGATGAAGTTATAATCCTTCGGCGCCGTATCACTATCTTTGTCGAAGATTTTAACGCTTTGTTTAGTCACTTCTTCGACTAACACAACGTCTTGTAGTCCTGGCACCAGACATTCTTTAATTTCATAATTTGCAATGGATGTTTCACTGAGTTCGACTAAAAATTTCGTTGGTCGTTCAGTCACAAAACCATGTACCTTTACGACTGCACCACTATCCAGTACACTGTAGTATTGATAAATATATGTATTTTCTGAAGTTTTACTTATATCTAACAGTAGATTAAGCAAATTGATTTCACTAGTACTCATCTGTATTTCCTTTTACGTTAATTATATTAGGGCAACCTCACATCTAAATATCGGTTATTTTTAAAATCAGAATTTTCATACAGCTTTAAAAATTCGTCTTCAACAGATAATTCTCCCAACATTTTGAGTGTTACCAAGTAAAAGTATATAAGCTTGTAATTAGGCTGTCTTATTTTAATTTCAGATGCCAGTTTGCTTTTAATGAATTCAAGTGTTTCACTTGATTTATCATGGGGTTGTTGAGTTATTGCTTTCGTTAAATATAAATTTGCCAGCAAGGTTAATGGAGGAGAGTTATCAAAATGCTCCTTTAATGTGGATTCTGCCAAAGTGATAAAGCGTTGAGCAGTTAAATGTTGCCGTAGCTGATAAAAAGCCTGTCCCCTATAAATATTAAGTAGTGTGAGCGCCTCGCCAATTTCTGTGATAGCCGTTTTATTCCTGATTGTTTCATGCAGCAAGGCTTGTGCAGAATCCATTGCTATAAGCGCTTTGTCATAATTTCCCAAGATGATAAAGGTTCGGGATTGCAATAAATAACTCCACACTAACAATGTAATGTAGTCTTTATTTTGGGGATCGTGACTGATTAACTCGGTAAGTGTGGTTTGTGTGGCTTGCACGTGTTCCAGTGCTTTATGCAATTCGCCATTGTCTAGCCAAAGTAGTGCTAACGAGTGATTCAATTCAGATATCTGATGCTGCGCTGTCTTGTCTGCAGAGATTTCGGCAATAACGGTCACCTCTTTTAAGGCTTCCTGGGAGAGTGTTATGGCCTTTTTAAGATGTCCAGCTTTAGCTTCAAGGTTGCTTTGCCATGAGCGAGTATCCGCGAGATCCTGTCGTAACGACAAGTTGTTGGGTTGAGAGACTAACAGTTTCCTTTTTATTTCATAAGACTGTTCAAAATAGGAACTGGCCTGTACTAGCTCGTTCTCAATCTCTGCTAGCGCTCCCAGATTGTTTAAACTATTAGATATTTCCAGTTGCCATTGGTTTGCAGAGTAGTGTCGAAAAAGGGTATCTGCTATCTCTTTATAACGAAGCCAAAACGTTTTAGCCTTCATATATTCGGCTTCAAGATAATGAATATAACCAAGCCAATAGTTGGCTAGCATGTAGAGTTCAAGCGCTTTTTCGCTTTGATTGCGGTCGAGTTCGGTCTCCAACGCGCTGATCGTGCGTGTGAAATATTGCTTCGCTTGCTTATAGTGATGTTTACTTATATCCACTTGTCCTAGAAGATGTAACGCACTTACCCAGCGGAGCAGATTATCATCGGTTAATGAAGACGCGCCGTCGAGCTTGAAGTAATCCAGTGTTTTCTGAGCGACCAGGTCGAGCAGCTCAAGTTTCCCGAGTGGTTCAAGTTTTTCCTTTAAGTCATATAAAATAAACGAAATTAAATTCTCTGCGCTGCCACGAATAGCCAATAATTCATTATTTTTTTTGTTCAGTTGAATTGCTAAACCTGTCACTGTCATGAAGGCTACAGTTAGCGTTGCCATTAGCAAACTTTTTCGATGTGATAGTTTTTTTAGTTTTTTCTTGGAGGCTACAGCCAGGGACTTATCTTCGTGACTAATTATAAAGTCACCGCTCTCTATTATTTCATTTAACTTTTTCAGCTTTTTAAGTGATGGGACTAAATACTGTGGATGTTTATTGTGATAGAGCCATCGGCCGGTGAAAATTCGTAGATCCTGATAAATATACAAATACTTGATGTGTTCATTAATCCATTGAGAAATAACAGGCCAATCAGTGATAAGGCAGTCATGTACAAAATAAATAAAGGTGTCGTTGTTTTCTATGGTGGATTTTAGCATTCCCGAATTGATGCATAACTCTATTGTATTTTCTGAATAGCAGTTAAGCGTTTTCAAACAGCTAAGGTTCACTACCTGAGTTTCAATCTGACCCTCTGCATTTATTTTTAGCAATGAATACAGCAAGCGGTAAAACTTATTTTGATCCGCTTCATTTAGGGATGAAAAGGCATCTTCCACCGTATCAATTAAACACCCTTTGAAGCCATTTATTTTTTCATAAGCGCTATATTCAATAAACTGTTGGTGGCTCATATTGAATAAGCGATGCATTAGTAGTTGTAAACAGCTTACTGGTAACGGATTAAGCTGAAACTCCCGAATGATCTTGTGGTCCAGGCGCTCACGGCTGATATGATTAAATTCAAAATCAAATCCCGCCAGCGTTACTGGTTGTTGAATAATGTCAGTCAATTCGCTGGTACTAAGCTCAGGCAATCTAAGTAATTGAGCAGTATCGTATTGCTCAATGAGGTGACAGAGATAGTGGTGACGCCGTTCATCAAGTGCGGTAATTAGTAAGTAGCGTTGGGAACTGAGTAAACAGTTTATCAAGCTAACTATTAACGGTTCTAAAGTTTTGTTTTTAAATACTTTATCAAGATGATCAACGACGATAGCGACATACTGGCTTTGTTTTCCCTGTAACAACCCTTGCAGCGAAGAAACCTTGTCACAAATAACAATGTCTAAGCCGAATTGATCCCTTTTAGCTGTTTTTACTATTCCTTTTTCAATAAGGGGATCCAAACAATGTTCCTTAAATGCTGCTATGGAATCAACATTGTTTAAGTCAATAAGAATGGTTTCAACCCATGAAGTGGCATTAAATTGGGGGAGAGCTGATAAGCGAGGCAAAATGCCGGCATGAATCAATGATGTTTTCCCCGCACCAGGCTTACTTTCAATGGCGAGCCACGACGTGTTGCTAGCGTCCAATTCCGCTAGCCACTCTTCAACTGTTGCAATCAGTTGTTCCCGACCAAAAAATACGTCGCAGTGGGTTTGGCTGTAAGGCGCATTGCCGGGGTAGGGATTTCCTTTCAACCATCGCTTTCCCGTTGCGCTTGTCTCGTGAACACCTCTGACGCTAGCAATTAGTACATAGCCTTTCTTGACAATCGTTTTGATAAATCGCGGTTCTTTACTACTATCGCGCAGAACTTTTCGCAACTGGGCAATGCATTTGTGAATGGGACCATCGCTGACCAATGTATTGGACCAACAAGTGGTAATTAGTTCATCTGCGGTCACCAACTCGTTGGCTCTCAGAGAGAGGTAACACAGTACTTCCATCACTTTGGGTTGAATATCCAGCCACCGTTTACCGTCGAAAATTTGGTTCTTTAGTGGATCAATGAACATATCATCGACATAAAAAGGATGGTTAATGAAAGATGTATTAGCGCCACTATTATTGTTCAACTTGAATACCTTGCTTTTACGTGATGCCTGTTCGGCATCACCGGGTTAAACACAGCAATTAAACAATTTTAGAGACGACATCACCCAGGGTGATCAGACCGTAGATAAACTTCTGCAGTTTAAATTCTAGCTTGCAGATACTAGCACCAGTCCTGTTATAAAAACAAAAAATCACTATTAATAGTTGAATTTCTTTAAATTTTAATAGTGGTAAGAAAGCGGTAAGAAAACGTAAATCTCTCGTTAGGTATTTATTTTGTCAACCGTCTAGGTTTTTAGCCTGTAGTTTTCGAGCGACTGTTTAGTCGCATTATATGTTGCTAGAAGAAGGGCTAGAAAAATGACGCAAACATTAAAAAAGGTGGTCATTCTTTCTTTGGAAGAGGGTGGTATCCAGGAAAGTACTAAATTACTGGAGGCCAATGGCTTCGAAGTAGAAATTCGTCAGCCAAGAAAAAGAGAATGGTTGACCTACAGCCATAGTGGTATGGGCGGAGAACGAGAGCGGGAACAAGCTGTCGTTGAGCGCGCTTGTCTTTTTTTACTTAGCCATTTAAGTGACAAATTCACGCTCGATGGGATTGCCCAAGAGGTTGGCTCAAACCGCAGTCAACTCGCGGCATATTTTAAGGGTTGTCTTAATACCGGTGTTTTTGAGTGGTTAAGAAAGCAACGCATGCTTACAGCGAAAACCTTATTGATTGAATCAAATTTAACCGTACAGCAAATAGGTTTTGAGGTTGGTTATGAGAATCAGGCTAACTTTGCCAGTGCTTATAAAAAACAATTCAACCTTTCACCCACAGCGCAACGTTTATTGGCAAACCAGAACATTCTTACGCCATCAATAATCGAATTTACTTAATCAAAAGTGAGCCGAAACCATTCGGGTTAAGGTTATACCAGTCAAATCTAGCGGCCACGGTTTGAACAATTCAATCAGAGTAGTTTTAGATTTCAGTTCACGATATTGAAATGGCGGAGCCTGTCCGCGTTGGAGCAAAATGATGACAATGACGAATGCGATGTCCTGGTATGCGATTTATACCAATTACAAGGGAGAAGCCACCCTAAACAGGACGATTCTGACCTTGAACAAGCAGTTTAATCTCGGTTACGAAACGTTTCTGCCTACATTTCTGACGGCCGATGATGGCCCACAGCGAGCAAAAAACCAAGTGCCATTATTTGAGCGCTATCTATTTGTTAAACATGATGAGCGAGGTTTCTGTCGCTTAAAAAACCTTAAAGGGTTTAGCAGTTATGTGTGTACTGGGTCTCTGCCTGCGGTAATACCTGAGGATCAAATGAAGACCATCAAACACGTTGCCATGCAAAAAGCGGCTGCCCAGTGCAGTCCGGTTGATTATAAAAAAGGTAACCAGGTGGTTATTAAAACCGGCAAGTTTGCGGGATACGTGGGCACGCTACTCGATAATATGGAAAACAAAGATTTGATTGTCGAGATAAAAAGTCTCAGTTTATTTGTGCGTTTATCCTTACCTGTAAGCGATGTAGATGCGAAGGAGGGAGTCTGCCCATGCACCTGATTAATGTAATTAAACGCTTTTTTGGCATGGCTACTGTCGCGGAAAAAACCTCAGCAAACCTACAGGTTGAGCCGTCAGACATCAAGTTTTCGACGTTGATAAAGTCAATTCATGAGGATTTACAGGCAGCAAATCAGTCGCTGCAAGGCGTTGGTTTGAAGTACGTTGAAGCTTTTTTTAACTGTGAAATGGCACCCCAAACCGAGTCAACCATTCGGCAAAAAATACACGAGTTAGAAGTTGTTTTGGGTGAAGGCAAACACGCTAAATCTCAACAGCTTTTACAAGGACTAAAGCAAGAGTTTGAAAGCTTTAAAGACGATCACGCTGCGAAAAAATATTCACCAGTGATGACTGAGTTTGAACTGCCGACTAGCGCAACAGACAGCAAGGAGGCTGGCAAACTCAAAATTCCGTTATTGGCGCTCGCGCATTTTCCATTGCCCAGGCTAACGGCAGTAAACGTTACGTCAAAACTGCACAGCATTAAACACATTGGCGATGAGCTCTACGTTAAATTCACCACGGCCAAACAGCCTAAATCGAAGTGGCGCAGGCAAGACAAGGCAATTGCGGAAGGTCCCAAGGTTAGTTTCTCAATAAGTACTGAAGACACTCCAAGAGATATTGAGGCAATTATTTCCCACTACCAGGAGCAGTTTCGCAACACTAAATCCTGACTATCCATCCTTTCGGATTAAGGAAAAACAATGATCAAGTTTCAAGCGCTGATGCAAGCAGTACATCAAAGTATTCATGGTGCCGCGCAAGCCGTAGAACAGTCGGGCACTAAACATATCAATAAATTTTTCGATCGTATTGAAAAAGAGGGTAATACAGAGAAAGAAAAGCTCAAGGAGCAATTGAGTGAAGCTATCAATAATGGCGATCGAGCACTTGCAAATGAACTGGTCGCTCAATTAGACAATTTTGAGGACGATGATGATCTGTTAGCAGAAGGAGAGGCTACCTACCGTCCAAAGATGGTTGCGATGGCGTTTCCGAGTCAGGGGCCTGACGGCGTTGATTCGACGATTGTGAATGTGCCTCTGATCACGCTGTGCCCTATCAGCAGTCCGCGCATTAAGGATGTCAAATTTAGCGCCGACCTGGAAGTAACCGCCGACAACACGGAAGACCTGTTTGTGGCATTTCGTGCGCCGCAGGTGTCTGGGGGCGATAACACGGTCACCAAAGATACCACTAATACCCACATAGAAATTTGCCTCGTTGGCCATGAACCACCAGAAGGCTTGCAAAAAGTCATTGAAGGTTACGAAAAAGCGCTGCGGGCTCAAATTCCGGGTTAAGCCTAATTGATATGCGTTTAACGCACTAGGAGAAAAGTAATGGCTACACAAGATAAACTTGTATCGATGGCAAGGCAGTTTAGTGGCTTACCGATGAAAGAGCTCATAGGCGCACCCTTAGTTGCAGCCTCTGAAGCGAATAACATGATGGCATTGTCGCAAACGAAATTCTTACTTGAAACCTGTTTTGAACTTACCACTGAAGGTGAGAAAGAAGTGCACCGGCCAATTATGATCACCATGACCGTTACCCGCCAGGTCATCAATGCCGATGGTAGTGAAGCCGCGCCTGTTGAGCGAAACGTCAGCATTCCGCTGTTAACCATAGTCCCTATCAATTCGCTGGCGGTTGATGAGCTTAACTTTGCCTTTGAAATGGAAGTGAAAAGTTCATTTACGGCAGATAGTAGTAGCACTAACTCGAGTGAAAAAAAAGATGAGAAAGGCATCGGCCATACGCTGAATAAAGGGACGGCTTCTGCGGAACTGACCGGCGCGGTTGCAGCGACCGATCAGTCCAAAACTAGTGAGTCTGCCAATTATCGAAAATCTAATGGGGCAAAATATGAAATTACCGCCCATGCCGGTCAACTGCAGTTACCTGTAGGGATTACGACAATTATCGACACTTTCTCAACGGCTATGGCGCCTCTTCAGCTAAGAGATACCCCCCCAGCAAAGCAGGCAATAGAGAAGCAACCTTCCCAGGGCTAATTAACGGCCCCTCGTTTTCGCTAGTTACACAGTTAATTGTGTAACTAACTTACCGAATTTTAAAAAGGATTTTAAAAAGGCCAAACAACTCACCGGTGAGCTGTTTGCATGCCAGCATGCAGCAGTTGTTCGAGGATGAACGTCCCTGCTGCTTATCTAATACGATGGAAGATTAGGCCGTACTTTCTGACTATTAACACCTAACTTCTATTAAGGAAATACTTATGCCAGATCAAGATCGCGCGCTCGTATCCATGGCGCAGCAGTTTAGTGGATTACCCGTTAAATCGCTAATTAGTGCCCCGTTACTCGCCGGTGCTGAAGCTAACGGTAAAATGGCCATTATGCAAACCCAGTTCTTGCTCAGTACTTGTTTTAATACTGATGGTGATGGGGATAGCGTCAACTATAAACCCATTATGATCAATATGACATTGACCCGTTCAGTGGTGAAACATGATGGTTCTGCTGGAGATCCAGTGCAGACACGGTTTGATTTGCCACTATTAACCATCATGCCGCTCAATTCTTTAGCCGTAGATAATGTTGACGTGAACTTTGAAATGGAAGTGAAAAGCTCATTTTCCAATGACAAAGAAACGTCTTCAGAATCAGAAAAAGCGGCGGAAGGTAGCTTTAGCGCCAAAGTGGGGTGGGGCTGTTTTTCTGCAGAAGTCAGCGGTTCAGTATCGGCCTCAAGCAAAAACTCTTCGTCTGAGAAGTCTCATTACGAGAAGTCTAACTCCGCAAAATACACCATCAATGCTCATGCCGGACAGTTACCTCTGCCGGAAGGGGTTACCACAATCATTCAGGCGTTTTCGCAATGTATTGCGCCTATTCAGCTTAAAGAACCCGGCGCGGCGGCTGCCGCTTAGTTTTGGTTTATTTGCAGGCCCGGCTCATTGAGGCCGGGCTGTTAAGGAGTGTTTAAATGAAAGACCAACAACAAATTGATTGTCCTTGCTGTGGTCAAAAAATCTATATTCAACCTCAGTTATTGGTGCGAGGCAGCAGCTTTAGTTGTTCTAACCCGCGATGTGATGCTTCGGTTGCACTGAGCCATTCCAGTTATTCGGTAACTAATAAAGCGCTTAATAAGCTGGAAAAACTGCGTCAAAGCCAGCTTTAACTAGCCAGTAATATACCTGCCAAAGCGGCAGTCATGCAGGTCTTACGACCCGAAGCGGGTATCACATCAACCAATCTAAGGAATTTATTATGGCACTATTTAAAACTGCCCAAATCACCTCGAGAGGGGTAAAAATTGGCGACCGAAATATCGAAAAAGCCGATGCGGTGCGACGTATTAAAGACGGTAAAGATGTATGGGGGACAAAATCTAATGCTCACTCCCTTGCGGAATCATTGTGTGATGGGCAGGGGTCCATGCGTCACGCTCCGCATGTGTTGGGGGGATATCATCATTATCACGACGAAAATCATGTCTATAATGGTCACATTTTTTACGGTGGACCATCTTAACATAATTCGATTAATGTCTCTGTGAAGGTAACGTTCCGTTACCTTTCTCCCAACCGTTTGTTCGCAGGTTTCACCTGTACCATATTCCTGAATTTCCCTGCTATTCACGAAGAACTCAACCTCGCGATGATGTGAGGAGGACAACTATGCTTAAGTTTAATTCCGGATTACTTTACTTGGTAATAACACTATTATTCTCGGCTGCTGGGGCTCCAACCAAAGCTGCTGATTTTGAAGATCTAAAAAGTAAATTGCGTTTTACTGGCTTGGTAAAGTTAGATGCGATTTATGATACGGCCGCGTCAGCAGGCGACCGTATTAACTATACGGCGATCCCGATAACTCATGATCAGGCAAAGAATGAGGTTCGACTTCATGCCCGGGAAACTCGACTTGGTATAAGTTTTCAAGATCACTTTAATGGTCATGAACTGAAAGCCTATGCCGAAGGTGATTTCTTTGGTGGGGGCTCTAACAGCCCGTCAGGCAGTGAAAGGATCGCCAATGCCACAGGGTTTGCCTTGCGGCATGCTTATATTGTTTACCAGGGGTGGTTGTTTGGTCAGACCTGGTCAAATTTTGTCGATGTGAAGTCGTTCCCGGAAACGCTGGATTTATCCAACGCCACCGGGCAAGCATTTATTCGCCAGGGGATTGTCAGGTATCAGTATCTCAGTGACTCGTGGATGTTGAGCGTTGCCGTTGAAAACCCCGATACAGACTTATTAATTACTGAGCCGGTCAATGAATCACAGCATAGTGTAGAAACCAGTGAGCCTTTTTTCGATATAACCGCCAGAGCCTCATATCGGGGACCTTGGGGACACGTTTCTGGACAAACAGTCTTGCGAACTATCGACGTCTCGATGGGGGAAGTTTCCCATCAGCAATTCGCCTATGGACTCGGTATTTCCGGCAAGCTCAAGCTTACTTCCTCAGATATCCTGCGCTTTCATGTTAGTCAGGGCGAGGGGATTGGCCGTTATCTGCAGGAAGCCTCTGGCGCCACTGGCATCGTGTTCCTATCGCTTGCAGAGCCTCGCTATGGTCATCTGAAACTACTCAATACTTATGGCGGTTATATTAGTTATCAGCGCCAGCTTACCCCAGCCATACGGGCCAATCTTAGTGCCGGACTACTTAATATTGGCGTGACTGAATTCCGCTCGTTACCTTCCACCGATGGTTATTTGCGCAGGCTGCTTTCACTACATAGTAATGTGATTTATGAAGTGTTTCCGCGCTTTGAAATCGGGATTGAGTATGCGTTGGTTAATAAACGCAGTTTATCGGGAGGAACCGGCCAGGTAAGGCGTTGGCAGTTTTCAGCCCTGTACCGTTTTTAACTTAATGGAGACACATTATGTACCCGTTTAACCTTGTTTATATTGCTGCTTTACTCTGTGGATATTTAGCATCTAGTGTTTCAACTGCCGATGAGCTGACTAAGTTTATCCATGCCAAGCCACTGGCTCCCATCGTCGAGCGAGGGATATTGCGCGTAGCTATGTACGAACAGGACAGTCCGCCTTTCTATTATGCTTATCCTGATACTGTTGCTGAATTTCGCCGCGAGGCTTGCAACCCGGAAGGCAAGGCGGTGCCAGTAAAATCCCTCAATGATGGTACGCCATTTGACTGCGAATTATATTACTCAATCGATAATTCAATTCTACATACTGAAAGCGCTCAAGTTGGCGGTCTTGATGTAGAGCTAATTAAAGGATTTGCACAAAAGCTAGGTGTAAAAGTGAGTTTTCTGCGTACTGCCGACTCCTTAGACGATGTAGTAAGTATGGTGGCCAAAGGTGAGGCAGATTTGGGCATAAGTAAATTGAGCATCACTTTTAACCGCACGACTAAAGTTCTTTTTACTAAACCCTACATTAAACTCAGAAAGGCACTTATCGTAAATCGAACTCTATTAGAGCAAATTCGCTGCGATAGAACGAAAGAGCAGGCTATTCAGCACCTTAAAGGCAATGTCGGGGTGATTAGGGATTCCTCCTATGTTACCTATGCGAGGCAGCGTTTCATCCAAGATAATCCCACCGCGACTGCAAAATCTTGGTGTAACACCAAAGCGGTAACAGTGGTGGAGTTTGACAGCTGGGAAGAGGTGATAAAGCGCTTAAAAGCGGGGACTAAAACTTATAACAATCAGCCGCAGTCGATCTGGCAATGGACTCACAAATTGTTCCCAGGTGCCTCTGCACCGATTACAAACAAGAAGCACAATACTGAGAGCTCGGCGAGTTGTACAGGATTGAAACCAGAAGAGCGTTGTAACCCGTCTGAACGACTCGCCCTCATTGCTGGTTTTCGCGATGAGGCTGAAATTAAATACCTTATTAAAAATGACAAAAAGCTAACTCAGGATTTCCTGACCGTGGTGCTCGAAAATGACTTTGATGCAAAAGGAATAGCGCTACCAGCGGATGCCTACTTTTTGAAGTTTATGCTGGAAGTCTATTTTGACTCACTGGGGGTTAAATTAACCGCCAATAACGTTATTTTAAACTACGCCGATGTTATCCAAAATATTACCCGTTTTCGCCGTTCAGGCTCCTCGGTTAATACTCACTCCACTTCAGGAGAAAGGCAATGAATTTACTGAGATGGATGAAAAGTGGCTATGCGGTAGTCTTTGGGGCGGCGATTGGTGTCTATATTGGGATTAAAAAGCCTGAATATGTTGCTGATATAGCGCCATTTGGTACGTTTTATTTGGATGTACTGCAGATGTGTATTCTCCCTATTTTACTCACTGCTATTTCGTTGGGCATTGGTCGGCTGATAAAACATTCGGAAGATAATTCCTTTATTATCAAGCTGGTGGTGATTTTTATTTGCAGTTTATTAAGCGCCAGTGTGGTCGGGTTTACGATCGGGTTTTTATTTGAGCCGGGGTACCTTGGAGAAGACGCAGAGATCATAGGGCAGGTGATTTACGATTTATCTGAACCAGATTTACAGGTAGACCTGTTTGCCAAATACGTGCCGCTTAACGATGAATCAGTGTTAAAAAATCTCTTCTTTACTCTGGTGCCACCGAATATCTTTAATGCGCTAAGCAACGGTTACACGATCAAAATCTTGTTTTTTGCCATCTTATTTGGCTGTGCGTTGGGGGCATTACAAAAGCAGGCTGCTGATCATATCTTTTTAACCTTTGATGCTATTTACCAAGCCTTTTCGAGATTAGTCCAGTGGCTTATGTATGTTTTTCCACTCGGGATTTGTGGTCTGCTGGCCACAAATCTATCGCAAATTGGTACTCAGGCTGTCAGTGCCATGGCACTGTTTGTTCCGATGGTGATTGTTACTTTTATCGTTTGGTTCGGGTTGATGTGCTTGGTGATGAAAAAGACGACTGGAGACTTTCTTGGGCCATTGAATGCGCTCAAAGAGCCGGTGATTATTTCCCTGACCACTTCAAATGCAATGGCCAGTCTGCCCAGTGCGTTAGAAGCCATGCACAAAAATCTGGGCTATGATAAAGCTAAAATTGATTTGCTGATTCCACTAACCTTTACGCTATGTCGTATTGGCCCGACACTCTATTTTTCTATGGCAACAATGTTTGTCATCCAGTTGTACGATGTCGATATGAGCTTTTATCGCTATCTGCTGGTGATATTTGGTTCAGTACTGGCGGGTACAGCCACGGCAGGCTCCTCTGGTGTATCATTACTGACTATGCTTGGCATTGTCAGTGGCCCGCTGGGTGTGCCGCTTGACGCGGTGTTAGTATTGTTTGTTGTAATCGACCCGCTTATTGCCCCTTTTCGGGTAATGGCGATAGTCCACAGTTCATGTGCCCTAATCTCCTTAGCCTTACCAAAATCCATTGTGTTTGTGAGCAAAAATACCGGCGCTGCCCCCGAGCCGCTTGACAGCGAAGCGCGTTGAATCGATCGCTGAAATGCGCGTTGAAATATAACTTTAACTTGAGATGACGGGCGCTACATGGTATAAAGCGCGCGCTTTTTGAATTAACCCGAATATTGCTGTGGATTTTAATTCACCGCAAGTTACTTTGGCTACTTCAAAGAAGTACATTACTTAAATTAAAACACACATACACTGTGACTGCGTATCGGGGTGTCTGCGATGGTAACGTCAGCGGATCGATACAAAGGGTGTATGGAGGCCTAACCCCAATTGAGGAATTAAACATGGCAAACGTTTCTATGCGTGACATGCTGAAAGCCGGCGTGCATTTCGGTCACCAAACCCGTTACTGGAACCCTAAGATGAAACCTTACATCTTTGGCGCTCGTAACAAAGTTCATATCATCAACCTGGAAAAAACTGTTCCTTTATTCAACGAAGCTCTTAACTTCCTGTCTGGCGTTTCTGCCAAGAAAGGTAAAGTTCTGTTCGTTGGTACCAAGCGCGCAGCCGGTGATGCAGTAAAAGAAGCAGCACAGAAATGTGACCAATTCTATGTGAACAAGCGTTGGTTGGGCGGTATGCTGACTAACTGGAAAACTGTTCGTCAGTCAATCAAGCGTCTTAAAGATCTTGAGCAACAAAGCCAGGACGGTACTTTCGAAAAGCTGACCAAAAAAGAAGCGCTGATGCTTCAGCGTGAAATGGACAAGCTGGAAAGCAGCCTGGGTGGTATCAAAGACATGGGCGGTCTGCCTGACGTATTGTTCGTAATCGATGCCGATCACGAGCACATCGCGGTAACTGAAGCCCGTAACCTGGGTATCCCGGTAGTATCTGTTGTTGATACTAACTCAAACCCAGATGGTGTTGATTACATCATCCCTGGTAACGACGATGCAATTCGTGCCGTTCAACTGTACTTAAACGCTGCTGCTGACGCAGTAAGCGCAGGTCGCAACAGCAACCTGGAAGCACAAGCTGAAGACGAGTTTGTTGAAGCAGCTGAGTAATCTGCTTGCTTAATCTGAGGCTCATTTGAGCCTCAGATTAGTTGTACCGATCGACTCTGATCGATGATTAAGAATTAATTAGAAGGGGCGTTTGCCCCTTTTACTCTGAATTTAAATATTGCTGAGGAATTGAAAATGGCAGTGACTGCAGCACTCGTAAAAGAATTGCGTGAGCGCACTGGCGCCGGCATGCTGGATTGCAAAAAAGCGCTAGTTGAAACTGATGGTGACATCGAACTGGCCATCGAAAACATGCGTAAGTCTGGTCAGGCTAAAGCCGCTAAGAAAGCTGGTCGTATTGCAGCGGAAGGTGTAATCCTGACTAAAGTTGAAGCAGGCAAAGCGACTATGCTTGAAGTAAACTGTGAAACCGACTTCGTAGCACGTGACGAAGGCTTCCTGGCGTTTGGTAACAAACTGCTGGACGTTGCTTTTGAAAAAGGTCTGAACGACATCGAAGCACTGAACGCGTCAGAAATCGAAGGCGGCGTAGTTAGCGACGTTCGTGACGCACTGGTTGCTAAAATCGGTGAAAACATCTCTCCACGTCGTGTACTGACTGTTGAAGGTGACAACTTAGGTGCCTACGTGCACGGTGGCCGTATTGGCGTAGTTGCTATCTTAACTGGCGGTGAAGAAGAACTGGCAAAAGACGTAGCTATGCACGTTGCGGCTTCAAGCCCACAATTTGTTAAGCCAGAACAAGTACCAGCTGAAGTAGTAGAGAAAGAAAAAGCTATCCAAATCGAAATTGCGATGCAATCTGGTAAGCCAGCTGAAATCGCTGAGAAAATGGTTGTTGGCCGCATGAAGAAATTCACCGGCGAAATCAGCCTGACTGGTCAGCCATTCGTTAAAGATCCTTCTGTTTCAGTAGGCGATTTACTGAAGTCTAACAACGCTGATGTTGTAAACTTTGTTCGCTTTGAAGTTGGTGAAGGTATCGAGAAGAAGTCTGAAGACTTCGCTGCCGAAGTTGCAGCGCAAATGGCAGCTGCTAAGAAATAATTAGCGGTTTGACTTTTGCATTCGGCCAATGTCGGATACACTACGAGCACCTCTTCGGAGGTGCTTTTTTATAGCTGTAAGCAAAGCACCGGCTATACCTGAAGATGACGACCGATTAAGTCGGTTTGGCTCATAGTTTGTGTACAAAATATGACCCAAGCCGAATCAAGAGGAAAAAACAACAATGAGCATCGCACCAAAATCCGCCTACCGACGCATCCTGCTTAAACTCAGCGGCGAAGCGCTAATGGGCAATGAAGGCTTTGGTATTGATCCCAAAGTACTGGACCGCATGGCCCAGGAAATCAAAGAGCTGGTAGAATTGGGTGTTCAGGTTGGACTGGTTATCGGCGGTGGTAACCTGTTTCGTGGTGAAGGACTCGCCAAAGCGGGTATGAATCGGGTTGTGGGCGATCATATGGGCATGCTGGCCACGGTAATGAATGGCCTGGCAATGCGTGATGCACTGCACCGTGCATTTGTAAATGCCCGCTTGATGTCAGCCATTCCCCTCAATGGTGTCTGTGATGCCTACAACTGGGCCGAAGCCATCAGCCTGTTAAAATCAGGTCGCGTGGTTATTTTCTCTGCTGGCACCGGCAATCCATTTTTTACCACCGATTCTGCTGCGTGTTTACGTGGCATCGAGATTGAAGCCGATGCGGTATTAAAAGGCACCAAAGTTGATGGTGTTTACAGTGACGACCCGGTGAAAAATCCCGAAGCAAAACTGTATTCGCAGCTGTCATAT
The DNA here is from genome assembly GCA_950073835.1 of uncultured Alteromonadaceae bacterium. Classification (GTDB taxonomy): domain Bacteria; phylum Pseudomonadota; class Gammaproteobacteria; order Enterobacterales; family Alteromonadaceae; genus Alteromonas. The sequence goes on along the minus strand of CATMRP010000018.1, from coordinate 23,573 downwards.
CAGGACGTTCTGGAAAAAGAATTAAAAGTGATGGACCTGTCGGCCTTTACGCTGGCACGTGACCATAGCTTACCTATACGGGTTTACAATATGAATAAGCCTGGCTGCCTCAAACGGGTAGTGATGGGCGAACCTGAAGGCACTTTGATCGACCATGTCGAAAGTGTTACTGAATAATAATACAGGAAGATATTACCGTGATTGATGAAATTGAATTAGATGCGCGTGAGCGTATGGACAAAAGCATCACTGCTTTAAAAGGTCAGTTAAGCAAAATTCGCACAGGCCGAGCTCATCCCAGTTTACTTGATGGCATTCAGGTGCCGTATTACGGCGCTGATACTCCGTTGCGTCAATTGGCCAATATCATCACCGAAGACAGCCGTACCCTGGCGTTAACGGTATTTGATAAGAGCTCAATTCAGGCCGTTGAAAAAGCCATCATGCAGGCCGACCTGGGTTTAAACCCAATGAGTGCCGGTACCACAATTCGAATTCCTTTGCCGCCGCTGACCGAAGAGCGTCGTAAAGACCTGATCCGCGTGGTACGTAACGAAGCCGAACAAGGCCGGGTGGCGATTCGTAATATTCGTCGCGATGCCAACAGCGATATCAAAGAATTACTCAAAGAAAAGGAAATCAGCGAAGACGAAAGTCGCGCAGGTGAAGAAAATATCCAGACACTAACCAATGAATTTATCAAAAAAGTTGATAACATGCTGTCTGATAAAGAAACCGAGTTAATGGAAGTATAAATAAGATCATGTCGCGATCGCAGACTGACGATGCAACGCTGGACGAAAGACTGGCGTTGCTGAATATGCCTAAGCACGTAGCCATTATTATGGATGGCAACGGACGCTGGGCCAAAAAGAAAGGGAAGATTCGTACTTTCGGGCATCGCGCTGGTGTGGAGTCAGTGCGTGCAGCGGTGCGTTTTGCGCGCAAAAATGCCATTCAGTCACTCACTTTGTTTGCTTTTAGCAGTGAGAACTGGAAGCGTCCGGAAGAAGAAGTCAGTGTTTTAATGGACCTGTTTAATCTGGTATTAAACAGCGAAGCTAAACGGTTGAATAAAAACGGTGTGCGATTAAAAGTATTGGGGGATACCTCACGTTTTGATCGCAAACTGGTTGATAAAATCAACAAAGCCGAAGCGATGACCGCAGACAACAAGGAGTTGGTGCTAAACATAGCGGCCAACTATGGCGGCCGTTGGGATATCGTTAACGCCGCCAGACAGCTTGCAGATAAAGTAAGCGACGGCAGCCTTAACGCCAACCAGATTGACGAGGCCGTTTTTGATCAGCATATGTCTACTCAGGGCCTGCCTGAGCTCGATTTGTTGATCCGAACTGGCGGTGAACATCGCATCAGTAACTTCTTGCTCTGGCAATGCGCTTATGCTGAATTGTATTTCACCGATGTGCTGTGGCCTGATTTTGACGAAGAAGCCTTTTATCTGGCTGTCAAAGACTACAGTGAGCGTCAGCGCCGCTTTGGCCTTATCGGCGAGCAGGTCGAGACCACAGAGGTTGCAAACTCCTAATGACTGCCTGCTGCCGGCAACTAGCCTATAAAAGACCCATCGCATGTTAAAGCAACGAATTATCACGGCGCTGATCCTGGCGCCACTGGCTATTATGGCCATCTTGTTTTTACCCATTCACATTTTTCAGTATGTGATAGCCGGTGTGGTCGCCCTGGGCGGTTACGAATGGGCGAATATGTCGGGGATTACTGCTCGCCCCTATAAGGTCGCGTTCGGATTAGTTCTGCTCGCTGGTTGCCTGGCCCTGATTAGCCTTGTGGATGTAGAGCTGATTTGGTCACAGGGGGCGCTCAACGAGTTTTATCACTGGATCCTGTCGGTGGCTGCGGTGTGGTGGCTGGCTTCGTTTTTTATGATCCTCGCCTATCCACGCTATACCGCTTTTTGGCGTCAAAGCTGGATGATTCGCTGTTTATTTGGCGTGTTAACCCTTATTCCTACCTGGGTAGCCGTAGTGGCTCTGCGTTCCAGCCTTTACGATGTAGACACTTTTTACGGTGCCTCATTGATTTTTTATGTACTGGGGATTGTCTGGGCTGCGGATATCGGTGCTTTCTTTGTGGGCGTTAAATTTGGCCGTCATAAGCTCCGTCCCAATGTATCTCCGGGTAAAACCTTTGAAGGGCTGTTTGGTGGCATCATGGCGTCTTTTGCCATCATTGCCTTTGCTGCGCTGCATTATCAGGTGGAATCTTCACGTATCTGGCTGCATTTACTTATTGGTGGGTTAACGGTTGGCGTGTCTGCGCTGGGCGACCTCAACGAGAGTATGTTCAAACGTTGCGCTGGTATTAAAGACAGCGGCCGGATTTTACCCGGTCATGGTGGTTTGATGGATCGCATCGACAGCCTGACTGCAGCCTTCCCCGTATTTGCCTATTGCTACGTTACCTGGATGGCATAATGCAAACGGTTACGATTCTTGGTGCGACCGGCTCCATCGGTCAAAGTACAATTGATGTTATTGCTCGTCACCCGGATAGCTACCGGGTGTTCGCAATTACCGGACATCGTCAGGTAGAGCGACTGGTGCAGCAGGCCAAAGCCTGTCATGCCCGTTATCTTGTTGTTGCCAATGATGATGACTATCAGCAGGCACTTGAACTGGCGCGTAAATATGAACTCGCATCGGAAGTGTTAAGTGGTAAGCGCGCACTGGAAGAGGTGGCATCAGCGCCGGAAGTGGATTCAGTGATGGCGGCCATTGTTGGCGCGGCGGGCCTTGAGCCCACGCTGGCCGCGGTAAAAGCCGGTAAGCGGGTATTACTGGCCAATAAAGAGTCGCTGGTGATGTCCGGCGCGTTATTTTTAGATGCCGCCAGACAATCGCGGGCTGAAATCTTACCCATCGACAGCGAACACAACGCCATTTTTCAATGCTTACCGGCAGATTTTAACTACGGCGAATTAAGCGCCTCCGGTATCAGTAAAATACTGCTGACAGGCTCTGGTGGTCCGTTCCGGGAGCGAGACCTCTCCACCTTTAATGAGATTACGCCAGGACAAGCTTGTGCCCATCCCAACTGGGATATGGGGCGTAAAATTTCGGTAGACTCAGCCACCATGATGAACAAAGGGCTGGAGTTTATTGAAGCCTGTTGGTTATTCGGTTTGCAGCCAGACGATATTCAGGTAGTGCTGCATCCACAGAGCACTATTCATTCCATGGTGCAGTATGTTGATGGTTCGGTGATCGCGCAACTGGGCAATCCTGATATGCGCACGCCCATTGCCTATGGGTTAGGGTATCCTAAACGGATCGATGCCGGCGTGGCACCGCTGGATTTTGCCACGCTCAGTGATTTGAGTTTTTCGACCCCGGACACCCATCGCTTCCCCAATTTGTATCTTGCTATAGATGCCTGTCGCAGTGGTCAGGCCGCGACTACGCGTCTGAATGCTGCAAATGAAATCGCGGTGCAGGCATTTTTAGACAATCGCATAAGCTTTAACCAAATAGCGCAAATAAACGAGGAAATATTAAATCGTTTTGAACCAACCGCAGTTTCGTCCATCCAACAGGTGCTTGAGTTAGACAAACAGGCAAGACTGGCTGCAATTGCAATGGTAGAGGAAAGCTAAAGCGTGTTTGAATTTTTGCGTAACGCCGGTGCGTTTATTATTGCCCTGGGTATTTTGGTAGCGGTTCACGAATGGGGGCACTACTACATTGCGCGCCTGTGTGGCGTGTACGTAAAACGGTTTTCCATAGGCTTTGGTAAGCCTATCTGGAGCAAAGTAGATAAGCACGGTACCGAGTTTGCCCTGGCGGCTATTCCGTTAGGTGGTTACGTGCGTATGCTCGATGAACGGGTGGATGAAGTGCCACCGGAATTGGCTTCCCAGGCGTTTAACAATAAATCTGTGGGCAAGCGAATGGCCATTATTGCAGCAGGGCCGGGCGTTAACTTTATCTTTGCCGCCATTGCCTTGTACGTCATGTTTTTGATTGGTATCAGCACCATCAAGCCGGTTATTGGCGAAGTGAGTCCTGATAGCATCGCTGCGAAAGCGGGCCTGGCTGGCAATATGGAAATTATCGCCGTAGGCTCACGGGAAACGCCAGACTGGGAAGCCGTGAACCTGGAACTGATGTCATACATTGGCCAGCAAAGCATGCCGGTAACTGTGGTTTCGCAGAGTGACAGTGCCCGCCAACGCGTTTTAGATATTGCCGGATGGAACTTTGATCCGGATTCGGAGTCTCCTTTACGCAGTCTGGGAATTTCGCCATTCAGGCCCGGGGCAACATTAACCGTTGCGTACGTGGCCGAACAGACTGCGGCGAGCCAAGCCGGCCTTCAGCAAAACGATGAGATTGTGGCGCTGGATGGACAACCGGTAACGGCCTGGGAAGATTTGGTTGCCCAAATTAAGAACCGCCCGGGTGAACAGGTAGAGATTCGGGTAAACAGGGCTGGTCAAACCTATGACCTTTCTGCCACAATTGGGCGCCGTGATACGCCAGAGGGGCAGGACGGTTACCTGGGAGTCAGTCCTTTTGCCGAACCATGGCCTGAAGGTTATGTGTTTACCCATCAGTACGGATTGCTGGAAGCGGTGGGCAAAGCGGTCGACAAGACCTGGCGTTTAATGACCTTGAGCGTCGAAATGATAGGGAAACTGATCACCGGCGATGTATCAGTTAAAAACCTGAGCGGCCCGATTGCTATCGCGCAGGGCGCGGGTAACAGTGCAGGATATGGCCTGGTTTACTTTTTAAGTTTTCTGGCCCTGATCAGTGTGAACCTGGGGATAGTCAATTTACTGCCCCTGCCAATGCTAGACGGCGGTCACCTGATGTACTTTACCATTGAGTGGATTACCGGCCGCCCGGTACCTGAGGAAGTTCAGGAGTGGGGATTTAGAATTGGTGCCATGCTGTTATTTACCATAATGAGCATTGCCATATTTAATGATATTACACGTTTGTCGTAAGAATGCAGACGTCAGCAAGAATAAGCGAACGCAGCAGGAAGAAAAAGAATAGATGAAGTTTAATCAGTTAGTAGTAGCCGGATTGTTATGCTCCAGTGCTAGCTTAGCCAACGCTGCTTCAGGCAACAGTGAGTTTGTCGTAGAAGATATCCGGGTTGAAGGCCTGCAGCGAGTTGCTTTGGGCGCCGCGCTAACCTACATTCCGGTGCAAAAAGGTGACGAAGTCAATTCATTTCGAATTACACAGTTGATTCGGTCTCTGTATTCGTCAACACACTTTGAAAACATTCAGGTATTGCGTGACGGCAATACGCTGGTGATAAAAGTTGCCGAACGTCCGACTATCAGTAACATTATTTTTGACGGCAACGATGACATTAAAGATGAGCAGCTTCAGGAAAGTCTGGACGGCAGTAATATTCGGGTGGGCGAGCCACTGGATAAAACCGTTCTGACCTCCATTGAAAATGGCCTGAAAGACTTCTTTTACAGCATTGGTAAATATAACGCCGACGTCACTGCAATCATTACGCCTTTACCGCGTAACCGGGTAGATTTGAAGCTCCTGTTTGAAGAAGGCGATGCCGCCGATATCAAACAAATCAATATCGTTGGTAACGAGCTGTTCTCAGATCAGGAACTGCTGGAAGATTTTGAATTACAGTTTAATACTGCCTGGTATGATTTCCTGTCAGAAACCCGTTATCAGCAGCAAACGCTGCAGGGTGACATGGAAACCCTGACCAATTTCTACATGGACCGCGGTTACCTGCGTTTCAATGTCGATTCCACTCAGGTGGCTATGACCCCCGAGAAAGACGGTATCTATATTTCACTGAACGTCACCGAAGGCGAGCAGTACACCATCTCAGAAGTTGAGCTGGTGGGTGAAATGCTGGGCCACGAAAATTATATTGAGCGGGTATTACCACTCACGCCGGGCGAGTTATACAACCAGGCGGAAGTGACTTACACCGAAGAATTTATCAGTAAATACCTGGGCCGTTTTGGTTATGCTTACCCTACGGTAACCACGGTGCCGGAAATTAACGACGAAGATAAAACCGTTAAGCTGACGCTGCGCGTGGATCCGGGTAAACGAATCTATGTACGCCGGATTAACTTTAACGGTAACACTATTACTGCCGACGAAGTGTTACGCCAGAACGTGGTGCAAATGGAAGGTACCTGGCTCTCCAACGATCTGTTGGAAAGCTCGAAAAACGCCATGTCGCGTTTGACCTATATGGAAGAAGTGGAATTTGAAACGGTACGGATCCCGGGTAAAGACGACCAGGTTGACGTGCAGTTTAAAGTGAAAGAACAACCTTCTGGTTCATTTAACGCGGGTATCAGCTATGGTGATCAGACTAAGTTAGGTTTGCAGGCGGGTATTCAGCAGGATAACTTCCTGGGTACCGGTAAGCGCATCGGCGTTAATGTGAGTACTGTTTCCTACCAGAAGTCGGCGCAACTGTCTTACACTGACCCTTTCTTTACCATCGATGGCATCAGCCTTGGCGGCACCGTAGCGTTCAGTGAGTTCGATGGCTCCAGCTTTAACGTTATTCAGTATAACTCCAAGCGGTGGTCAGTAGGCGCAAATATTGGTTACCCCATTGACGAGTTTAACCGCATTAACTTCGGTTTGACCTACTCAGATGTTGAGCTGTCAAACCGCGGATATTACGAACAAACTAACCGTTTCTACGGGCAGTTTACTGACGATCAGAATCCGGATGCGCCGATCTCCTATACCAGCCTGCAAAGCTCGGTTGCCTGGAGTCGCAGTACATTAAACCGTGGTTTGTTCCCAACGGCGGGTTCGTCGCAGCGTGCATCATTCAGTATTACCACGCCAAACTCAGACGTGAATTTCTTTAAAACCATTTACGACGGCCGCTTTTACTTCCCGCTCAGTCGCGATCAGCGTTGGTCGGTGCTAACCAAGGTCAGACTGGGTTATGGTAATGGCTATGGTGATATCAACGGCGAAGATCAGATTCTACCCTTTACAGAAAACTTCACAGCCGGTGGTGCGGATACGCTACGTGGTTTTGAGAACAACACTGTAGGCCCCAGAGGTATACAGCGTAGTCCCGGTTCAAATGCGATTACGTTACCTGATGGAACTCAGCTCCCTGGAAGTCCGGTTTTCGATTCGTACGTGCTCTCACGTCGTAGCCTGGGCGGGAACGCCATGGCGCTGGGTAGCTTGGAATTAATTACGCCGACCCCATTTGTCGAAGAAGATTCGTCTAACTCAGTTCGTACCAGTATATTTATGGACGTAGGTAATGTGTGGGACACAGAGTTTGATTATGATGAATATCTTCAGTTAAATAGAATCGGTGGTGATGAACTACTGGATTATTCTGATCCGACATTATTTCGCAGTTCAGCCGGTATTTCTGTACAATGGATATCACCAATGGGCCCAATGGTCTTTAGCTTTTCGCGAGCACTTAAAGAGCGCGAAGGTGATGATGCGAAATTCTTTACATTTAATATTGGTCAAACATTTTAATAGTAGCTGGCACAGACCAGAAAATAAAAGGAGCACCTTTTGAAACAGTTGGCAAAATACGCAATTGCATCGGCAATGTTAGGTAGTGCGATGTTTAGTTCTGCAGCAATGGCAGAACAAAAGATCGGCGTGGTAAACGTGCAGGTTATTTTTCAGGCGCTGCCGCAAGCGGCGGAAATCCAGAATGCCATTTCCATGGAATTCAAAGAGCAGGTTGACGAAGTTAACATGTTACAGCGTGATGGCCAGTTGTATGCTGAAAAATTACAGCGTGACGCAGCAACCATGAGCGCTACCGAAAAGAAAGAGCTGGAAGAAAAAATTCTGACCGTGCGAGAGCAACTTTCTCAGAAAGTTCAGCCACTTCAGCAAAATATCCAGCGTCGCCAGAATGAAGAGCGCAACAAAATCTTAGCGCTTATCAAGCAAGCGATCGATTCAGTTGCTGCAGACAACGACTACGATTTGGTTCTGGATGCACCGGCTGTGGTTTATGCAGACGAAAGCAACGACCTGTCACAAAAAGTACTGGATCAGCTGAGCAAATTAAACTAATCAGCGGCTGGTAAACACGGAGCAGACGCTTAATACTGCTCTGTAGGTCAGCGGGTACTTACAGCAACAACTAGTATCTAATCGTAATCAATCAGGCCAGCGCAGTGTGTTGGTCTGATTTGTTTTTAAGTGATTAACGCGTAAGGTTGCGGCCCATATGAAGTTATAGCGACAAAGTCACCATAAAGGGAGTTGTCTGCTTGTACCGTGTCGAAGGAGATAATTTTTGGCCAACCCACTTAACACTATCGAAATCCGTGAAATTATGGATTTGCTACCTCACCGGTATCCGTTTCTGCTGATCGACAGAGTAACGGATTACGAACTGGGGGTAAGCATCAAAGCGTATAAAAACATTACCCTGAACGAACCTTGTTTTACCGGACATTTTCCCGACTATCCTATTTTCCCGGGGGTACTGATCCTGGAAGCAATGGCGCAGGCCGCCGGCGTGCTGGGATTTAAGACCATAGGTAAAAACGATAAGCTATACTTATACGCTGGAATAGACAACGCGCGTTTTAAGCGTCCTGTAACCCCAGGTGACAGGCTAGACTTTGATGTCTGCATTGTTAAAGAACGCCGCGGGATCTGGAAATTTAAAGGCGTAGCAAGCGTTGACGGTGAAGAAGCCTGCAGCGCAGAATTTATGTGTGCAATGAGAGAGAAAGACTAACGTGATTCATGAAACTGCTGTGATTTCCCCCAATGCAAAACTCGGTAACAACGTATCAGTTGGACCGTTTTCGGTAATTGGAGACGACGTGGTACTTGGCGATGATTGCCGGGTGGAGTCGCATGTGGTGATAAAAGGGCCATCGCGTATCGGACGAGGTAATCATTTTTACCAGTTCACGTCGATTGGCGAAGATTGCCAGGATAAAAAATACGCCGGCGAACGCACAGAGCTAATTATTGGTGATAACAACGTCTTTCGTGAAGGCGTTACGGTTCACCGTGGTACGGTTCAGGATCAGAGCGTTACCCGTATTGGTAATGATAATCTGGTAATGGTGAATGCGCACATCGCGCATGACTGCGTGATTGGTAATGGCACCATCCTGGCCAATAACGTGGCGGTTGCAGGTCATGTGGAAATCGGTGATTACGCCATCCTTGGCGGCACCACAGCAGTTCATCAGTTCTGTAAAATAGGCAAGCATGCCTTTACCGGTGGTGGCGCTATCGTACTGCGCGATATCCCTCCATTTGTGATGATTAGCGGCACTAAGCACGTCCCTCAGGGGATCAACTCTGAAGGCCTTCGTCGTCGCGGATTTGGCAAAGAAACCATCATGGCCATAAAACGCGCGTATAAAGTGATTTACCGCGATAACAACACGGTTGAAGAAGCAATTAAGAAACTCACCGAGATGGCGGAAGGTCATCCCGAAGTTGGCATGTTAATTACGTTTCTGGCGGAGTCAGAACGCGGCATCGTACGTTAAGCGATGACTGCAAAACCGCTACGCATTGCCGTCGTTGCCGGTGAAGCGTCCGGCGACGTACTCGCCGCCGGACTCATCAAAGCGCTGAAAACGCGCTACCCGGACGCGATATTCGAAGGCATTGCCGGGCCGCATATGCAGGCGGCGGGTTGCACCAGTTTGTTTGATATCGAAACTCTTTCGGTGATGGGATTGGTGGAAGTGCTATCCAGCATCCGCCCTATTCTGAAAGTTAAAAATGAACTTATCGCTCATTTTATTAAGCACCCTCCACACGTTTACATTGGCGTAGATGCGCCTGATTTTAACCTGCGTGTAGAAACCGCTTTAAAACAGCATGGGATTAAAACCGTGCACTACGTTAGTCCAACTGTCTGGGCGTGGCGGGAAAAACGTATTTTTAAAATTGCCAGGGCCACTAACCGGGTACTGGGGATTTTTCCTTTCGAGCAGGATGTTTACGATAAATACCAGGTGCCCTATAGCTTTGTGGGTCACACCATGGCCGACATTATTCCGCTGCATCCTGATCAGGCCGAAGCCAGAGCAACGCTAGGCCTGAGCAACGACAACCAGTGCCTGGCACTGTTGCCCGGAAGCCGGGGCGGCGAGGTGGCAAAATTGCTGCCGGTATTTACCGCTACAGTAGAGCAATTGTGGCAGCATAAGCCTGAATGTCAGGTTGTTATCCCGGCCGCCAATGACAGACGTTTGCAACAAATCGGGCAATACTTGCAGGCCAATAATCCGGACTGGCTTAAAGACAGTCGGGTACAGGTGCTGGCGGGGCAGTCCCGAGAAGCCATGATTGCCAGCGATGTGATCCTGTTGGCTTCCGGCACGGCTACGCTCGAAGCCATGCTCTGCAAGCGGCCCATGGTATCGGCCTACCTGCTATCCTGGTTAACGCATAAAATGATGATGCGGTTATACAAACCGGCGTATTTTTCACTACCGAATATTCTGGCTAACGAAGCACTGGTGCCCGAGCTGTTGCAGGAAGATGTGAATCCCGGGCGGCTTTGCAGCGAATTGCTCAACTTGTTCGATGCCGATACCACGGCGTTAACGGAGCGGTTTGTAGAATTGCACCAGTCGTTAAAGCAAAACGCCGATGAGCGTGCGGCAGAAGCCGTTCTGGAAGTAATCAATGAGTAGTAAGTATATTGCCGGCGTAGATGAAGTTGGCCGGGGCCCTTTAGTGGGCGATGTTGTCACGGCTGCGGTGATCCTCGATCCGAATAACCCTATAGACGGGTTAACGGACTCTAAAAAACTCAGTGAGAAAAAGCGCAACGCTTTATCGGCAGAAATCAAACAAAAAGCGCTGGCGTGGGCTATCGGCCGTGCAACGCCAGCCGAAATCGACAAACTAAATATTCTGCACGCTACTATGCTGGCCATGACCCGCGCCGTAGATAACCTGTTACTAACACCAGACTACGTGCTGGTGGACGGTAATCGATTACCGCCCTGGTCTTATCCTGCAGAAGCAGTGGTAAAAGGCGATAGTCTGCATCCTGAAATTTCGGCCGCATCGATTCTGGCCAAAGTGGAGCGGGATAACGATATGCTGGATCTGGATCAGCAATATCCTGCTTATGGATTTGCCGCGCACAAGGGCTATCCCACCAAAGCGCACTTTGCAGCGCTGGCCGACAACGGTGTATTATCGTGTTATCGCAAAAGTTTTAAACCGGTTCAGGCATTACTTACTGCTGCAGAATCCTCGGTGACAACTAAAGGTTAATAAAAAATGTCAGCGAACTTTGTTCATTTACGGGTACACAGTGACTTTTCCATGATGGATGGTCTGAATAAGGTCAAACCTATTCTGGCCAAAGTGGAAGAGCTGGGCATGCCGGCGGTGGCTATCACCGATCAGATGAATATGTGTGGCCTGGTAAAATATTACTCAGAGGCGCACTCCCGCGGGATAAAACCCATCATTGGCACCGATTTCTGGGTGCAAAGCGAAGATTTTCCCGACGAGCCGTTTCGCCTTACTCTGCTGGCGATGAACAATGAAGGGTATAAAAATATCACCCTGCTCATCTCTAAAGCCTATTTGCGTGGTCATGTTCATCACAAGGTGTTGATCGACAAACAATGGCTGGCGGAGCACGCCGAGGGCGTAATCTTACTGTCCGGTGGCATGAAAGGGGACATTGGCCAGCTACTGGTGAAGAACAACCCTAAAATGCTCGAGGAAAACCTGGCATTTTATACCAACCACTTTGCCGACCGCTTTTATCTTGAAATGGTCCGCACCGGGCGGCGCGGCGAAGAAGATTACAATCACGCCGCGTTTGCGTTAGCTGAAGAACGCGGCCTGCCGGTAGTTGCCACCAACGAAGTGTGTTTTATCGACCGTGATAAGTTTGACGCTCACGAAATTCGGGTGTGTATTCACGATGGCTATACCCTGGACGATAAACGCCGCCCCAAACACTACAGTGAACAACAGTATTTACGCAGTAGCGAAGAGATGGTGGCACTGTTTGAGGATATCCCTGAAGCCATTGAAAATACGGTTGAAATAGCCAAAAGGTGTAACGTTACCGTGCGCCTCGGCGAGTACTTCCTGCCGCAGTTTCCAACCGGCGGAATGACCACTGAAGACTTTCTGGTAAAGGTTTCAGAAGAAGGTCTTGAAGAACGCCTTGAGTTTTTGTTCCCGGATGAAGCGGAGCGCCTGGAAAAGCGCCCGGCTTATGACGAACGCCTTAAAATTGAACTCGACGTTATTAACCAGATGGGTTTTCCGGGCTATTTCCTTATCGTTATGGAGTTTATCCAGTGGAGTAAGGATAATGATATCCCGGTGGGGCCGGGGCGAGGTTCCGGTGCCGGCTCGCTGGTGGCTTATGCACTGAAGATTACCGATCTGGATCCGCTGGAATTTGACCTGCTTTTCGAACGATTCCTTAACCCGGAGCGGGTCTCGATGCCCGACTTCGACGTTGATTTCTGTATGGACCGGCGTGACGAGGTTATCGACCACGTTGCTGAGCTGTACGGCCGTGATGCGGTATCGCAGATTATTACTTTTGGTACCATGGCAGCGAAAGCGGTGGTCCGGGATGTGGGCCGGGTACTGGGCCATCCCTACGGTTTTGTTGATCGCATTTCAAAATTAATTCCGCCCGATCCGGGCATGACGTTGTCAAAAGCCTTTGAAGCCGAACCGCGCTTACCCGAGCTTTATGACCAGGACGAAGAAGTCCGCGACCTTATCGATATGGCGCGCATCCTTGAGGGGGTAACCCGAAACGCCGGTAAACACGCCGGGGGCGTGGTGATAGCGCCGACCAAAATTACCGATTTTTCGCCGCTATACTGTGATGATGAGGGTAAAAACCCGGTTACCCAGTTCGATAAAAACGACGTGGAAACCGCCGGCCTGGTTAAGTTCGACTTTCTTGGGCTGCGAACCCTGACCATCATCCAGTGGGCGCTGGATATGATTAAGGAAGGGCAGGGCAAAGACGTTGATATTGCCGCCATTCCGCTGGAAGACAAAAAGAGTTTCCGCTCACTACAGGCGGCCGAAACTACTGCGGTATTCCAGCTTGAATCCCGCGGTATGAAAGAACTGATTAAGCGCCTTAAGCCGGACTGTTTTGAAGACATTATCGCACTGGTAGCCCTGTTCCGCCCGGGGCCACTGCAATCGGGCATGGTAGATAACTTTATCGACCGTAAGCACGGTCGGGAAGAAATCTCCTACCCTGATGCCGATTACCAGCACGAGTGTTTACAAGAAATTCTGGAGCCCACCTACGGCATTATCCTCTATCAGGAGCAGGTAATGCAGATTGCCCAGGAAATGGCCGGCTACTCGCTGGGCGGCGCGGACTTGCTGCGTCGGGCGATGGGTAAGAAAAAACCCGAAGAGATGGAAAAACAGCGGGCCGTCTTTGCAGAAGGGTCGAAGAACAACAATATCGACCCGGATCTGGCGATGAAAATTTTCGATCTGGTGGAAAAATTCGCTGGTTACGGTTTTAACAAATCTCACTCTGCCGCTTACGCACTGGTGTCTTACCAGACGTTATGGCTGAAAGTGCATTATCCAGCCGAATTTATGGCGGCGGTAATGTCGGCCGATATGGATAACACCGACAAAATTGTAACCCTGGTGGACGAAGTCGGCCGTATGGGTCTGGAAATTCTGCCGCCGGATTTAAATAAAGGCCGTTACAAATTTACCGTAGATGCTGAAGGTCGCATTGTTTACGGCATCGGTGCCATCAAAGGCGTGGGTGAAAGCCCAATCGAGGCAATTATTGAAGCCCGCGAAAATCAGGGCGCATTTTCCGACCTGTTTGATTTTTGTGCCAAGGTTGATTTAAAGCGGGTTAATAAACGGGTATTAGAAAAACTGGTGCTGGCGGGGGCGATGGATAATTTAGGTCCGCACCGGGCTGCTATTATGGCCTCGCTGCCGGAAGCTATTGCGGCAGCCGATCAGCACGCTAAAGCCGAGTCTTTTGGTCAGTCTGATATGTTTGGTCTGCTGACTACCGAGCCCGAACAGGTGCGTCAGGCTTTTGCTGAAGTCCCCCAATGGCCGGAAAAAGTCTGGCTGGACGGTGAAAAAGAAACTCTCGGATTGTATTTAACCGGTCACCCGATCAACCAATATGCCGAAGAAGTTCGTAACTATGTGGACGGACGCCTGGTCGATTTGCGTCCAACCGGCAAAGATCAAATGGCTACCGCGGTTGGTCTGGTGCTTGGTGTACGGGTAATGACCAATAAGAAAGGCCGGCGCTGGGCAATTGTTACACTTGACGATAAAAGTGCTAGAATGGACGTCAGGTTCTTCCCTGAAATGTATGAAACGTTTGAATCAGTGCTCGAACCTGATCGTATTTTGGTCATCAAGGGACAGGTCAGCTTTGATGATTTCTCGGGGGGCAATACAATCACCGCCCGGGATGCTATGGATATCGTTCAGGCGCGTGAGAAAAATGCGCGTTCCCTGGCATTGCAAGTCGACACGCAATGGTGTAAACCAGACAAGTTATCATCGTTGCAGTCGATTTTACGTAATTATGCGGGCGGTAGTTGCCCGGTTCAGTTAGATATTTTACATCCGGATGTGGCAGTTTCTTTAAAATGTGACGCACACTGGTTTATTACACCCGAAGATCAGTTATTGCACGAGTTAAAACAGTGCCTGGGTGAGCAGTCGGTTCGGCTAACCTTTCACTAATCGGTGAAGGTCGGGCCAATCGGGGAGTAAAAGTAGGACACGTAATGAGTATACAGTTTTTGGATTTTGAACAACCAATAGCCGAACTAGAAGCAAAAATAGAAGAGCTGCGGTTGGTAAATCAGGGCGGTGAGTTTGATGTGGGGATCGAAGAAGAGATCACCCGTCTGCGCACGAAAAGTGCCGAGTTAACCGGCAAAATTTTCTCTAATCTCGGCGCCTGGCAGATTTCACAATTGGCGCGTCATCCAATGCGTCCGTACACACTGGATTATCTGGGGCGTACCTTCCAGGAGTTTGATGAGCTGGCTGGCGATCGTGCTTATGCCGACGATAAAGCCATTGTTGGTGGTTTGGCCAAGTTAGACGACCAGCCGGTGATGATCATTGGTCACCAGAAAGGTCGTGACGTACCGGAGAAGATTAAACGTAACTTCGGTATGCCTAAGCCAGAGGGCTATCGTAAGGCGTTGCGCCTGATGAAGATGGCAGAGCGCTTTGATCTGCCTATCATTACTCTTATCGACACTCCCGGGGCGTATCCGGGAGTAGGTGCCGAAGAGCGTGGTCAGAGCGAAGCAATCGCCCGCAACCTGAAAGAAATGGCTGAGCTTAAGGTGCCAATCATTTGTACCGTTATCGGTGAAGGTGGTTCTGGTGGTGCTCTGGCTATTGGTGTGGGCGATCGGGTGAACATGCTGCAATACAGCACTTACTCGGTGATCTCTCCGGAAGGTTGTGCGTCAATCTTGTGGAAGAGTGCAGAAAAAGCGCCTCAGGCTGCAGAAGCCATGGGGGTTAGTGCACAGCAGATCAAAGAGCTGGGCCTGATCAACGCCATCGTAGATGAACCACTTGGTGGCGCTCATCGTGATCACGACAGCATGGCGGCTAATCTGAAGGCCACGCTGAAACAGCAACTGAGCCAGTTGCAGTCGCTGCCGCTTGATAAGCTGATGGACGAACGCTACGAGCGTCTGATGTCATTTGGTTATTGCTAGGGCATAACAAATCGATTAACTTAACAAAAGGGCCGGTTACGGCCCTTTTTTAATTGTCGTTTTTCATCTGGTAAAGTCCCGTTTATGGATCCGGTTTTTTCTGCATTAAGCATACATTTCAGCGCGCTGATAGCCCGCGAGCAGCCCGACAAACTGATCGTTGGTTTAAGTGGTGGTCTCGATTCGGTGGTGCTGCTGCATGGACTTACGCACTTATCCCGTAGTGGCGAGTTTGCTTTACCCTATATTGAAGCGGTTTATGTCAATCATGGCCTGAGTGCCAATGCCGATGACTGGCAACAGTTTTGTGCAGGGCTTTGTAATGAACTCGATGTAACCTTCACTGCTATGGCGGTGGAGGTAACTCCCCGCGCCAGGGAAAGTCTGGAGGCGTGCGCCCGTGACCGGCGCTACGAAGCCTTGTGTAAGCATGCAAGGGCGGCAAAGTGCATTATTGTTACCGCCCATCATCAGAATGATCAGCTTGAAACCTTATTGCTTCAGTTAAAACGTGGGGCCGGGCCGAAGGGATTGTCGGGCATTCCGGCCTTCAGCCAAATGCATTCAGTGCCTGTCAGCCGACCATTATTACCCCTGAGCCGCACGCAGATTCTGGCGTATGCAAAGCAAAATGGCCTGCGCTGGATAGAAGATGAGTCCAATTGTGATGAAAGCTTCGACCGTAATTTTTTGCGCCACAGTGTGCTACCTATACTACTGGAACGCTGGCCCTCGTTAGGCCAGACGGCCTCTCGCAGTGCCAGCTTATGTGCCGAGCAACAGGGCCTGCTGGATGAAGTCTGTGATGAGCGACTTGAAGGTTTGTGCGACAAACCCGGATGCATTTCTGTGAGTGGTTTAAATGCCGCTTCGCCTGCCTGGCAACGGGCTTTGCTGCGTCGTTGGCTTGAAATTAACAAGGTTGCTATGCCGGGAAACAGGCAATTGAACCAAATTCAGCAAATGCTGGCAGCCAGGCCCGATGCGCAGCCCCACATTGTGCTGGGCAATACGCAGCTTCGTCGTTATCAGGATTCGCTTTACTGCCTGGACGCAGGGCAACAGCCCTGGTCTTTTAAAACGGTGGGATTTAACGCTCAGCAATACGTCACCATTGAACCGCTGCAACTGAAACTGATGGTTGGTAAACAACAGGACAATGGTGTTTTGTGTTCTGTAAGCGTGGCCACCGCCGAAAGCCGTTTTTCACTCAGCCAGCCGAGATTGTCTTTGCCGGTTAAACCGGCCGGTGAGGCCCATCATAAACCTTTGAAACAATGGTTTAAACAATGGCAAGTGCCGCCCTGGGAGCGCAGTGACTGGTTGCTGTTGAGTGATACAAGGCAGCCGTTGGCGTTGGTTGGAAAGGGGCGGTTAATCGCGCTTACTGCAACCGGGCAGCATCAGTTTTCACTGCAACTTTACGCGCTGTAATAAGTGGCAAACCGATGGCTTGCCATCGGCAAGTGGTTGCCGTCTCAGGCGGCCTGGTATGTGTCCTTGCCGTCTTCTTTTGCTTCGTAAAGGGCTTTATCAGCACGGTCGAACAGGTCGCTCATACTGTCGTTCTCGCGCAGTAATGAGCCGCCAATGCTACAGGTGACATGATGCGCTTTGAGCAGAGGGTGTGCATGCATGGCGTCGTGGATCCTGCCTGCAATGGCCGATAATTCCTGCGAGCAGCTGACGTCCAGTAAACAGCAAAATTCATCACCTCCAAAGCGAAAGGCTTCTTCATGCCCACGAATAGTGTCGGTAAGCACAGACGCTGTGAGCATAAGGACTTCATCACCCTGTTGGTGACCGTGCTTATCATTGACCTGTTTAAAATTATCCAAATCCACCACCAGCAGGCCAAACGACTGGCCGTTGCGGGTGTGGCGGTTAATGAGTCGCTGAGCCGCTTCATTAAAACCATTACGATTGCCCAGGTTTGTCAGTGGGTCCTTGGTTGCCATCAGGCGTAAACGCTGAAACTCCATGGCGTGAATGAGCGGTCGGGTAAACAGTTGATGCAATGTTGCCAGTACCCGGCGTTGAGACGGTGACAAATTTTCGTCAAAAAGATAGCGCACAAAGGTCGCCTGTTTACCTTGATCCAGGCGAACGGCACTTACTGGCAGTCTAACCGAAAATTCGTTGCTTACGATACCCGCGTTCAGAGTTTTATCAAACTCCGACATATCAATGCCGACCAGAGGCAAGTATTTGTTTACCTGTGTAAAATAGAGTGAGACCAGTGTATATATTTCAATTGTGGAAGTCAGTTGATTGAGCACGGTATTAACCTGCTCACTGGTGAGAACTTCAGGCTCAACACCACCAAGAAAGCTGCTTTCTGCTGTAGCGTGTTCAAATTGAATCATTGAAATATCCAAGTGCTGCCCCTTGACTCTGCGTCCTCAGCCCACTTCACTTTAAGGGCGACAAAAATATGTCGTTTCTTGTGAAAATGTGTGCTTTGATTAGACTTAATGGTATCGTTGATATTAACTAAGCAAAACACATGCCCAAAATGCGTGGCGGGGAATATAGGTGGTAGAGCACGGTTTCGTTCAAATTGTACTGTTAATGCTTATAGCTGTGGTGAGTGTGGCTTTATTCAAACGGATCCATTTGCCGCCCATTCTTGCTTATTTATTTGCCGGTATCATTGCCGGCCCCAGTGGTTTTGCCCTTTATTCTCACCCTGAAGACATGCACCTCGCTGCCGAGGTTGGCATTGTCTTTTTGTTGTTCTCCCTTGGTCTTGAATTTTCTCTGCCTAAACTGATGGCAATGCGTTCGTTGGTATTTGGCGCGGGACTGATGCAGATGATGCTGACTACTGTGCTGGGCTCAGTAGCAGTCTGGATGCTGGTGGATACCAGCTTATCGGCGGCCATTGTGATTGGCGGCATGCTGGCACTGAGTTCTACTGCGATTGTTATCAAGCAGGTGACTGAGATGGGCATATTAAACAATGTCCGTACACAACTGGCGGTCAGTATCCTGTTGTTTCAGGACCTCGCCGTGGTGCCCTTTCTTATAGTCATTCCGTTACTGTCCGGTGAAAGCGAAACCAGTCTGGCCATGGCGCTGGCCCTGGCACTGGTAAAAGGCGTACTGGTAGTGGGGATGCTAATGTCTGTGGGAAAATGGGTGCTGCCCTGGGTGTTCAGGGAAGTAGCGCGTACCCGCACCGATGAGCTGTTTGTGCTGAGTACTATACTGGTAGCGTTACTGGCAGGCGGGCTTACCTATGCCTTTGGTTTGTCCATGGCGTTGGGCGCTTTTCTGGCCGGGATGATGCTGGGTGAGAGCCAGTACAAATATCAGTTGGAAGCCGATATTCGGCCCTTCCGCGATATCCTGATGGGACTTTTTTTCGTCACTGTGGGAATGCAGTTAGAGCTCTCTGTGCTGATGAGTTACGGCCACTGGATAGTGTTGGGCGTCATAGTGTTAATGGCCGCGAAGGTAGTCCTGGTGCGAATGGCTGCCAGCATGGTGGCTGTTTCTTCTGTTGATGGCTGGTCGGCAGGCTTGAAACTGTGTCAGGTGGGAGAATTCAGTTTTGTTATTGCTTCACTGGCCAGCAGTCACTCCGTTATTAGCCCCGTGCAGTCGTCTATACTCATTTCCATGGGCGTTATAAGCATGGCGGTGACTCCTTGGCTAGTGGAACACAGTCTTGAAATAGCGCAGAAGTTAAGTCCGGCGGCTCACCACGATATTGAACCTGAAGTGCCCGATATTGATGTCAGCGGCATGCGAGAGCATGTGATTATCTGTGGCTTTGGCAGAGTAGGCCAATCGGTGGCCAGAATGCTCAGTATGGAAGACGTTCCTTATCTGGTCATTGATGTTGATCCTATCCGCGTTTTCGAGAGTCGCAGCGCTGGTGAGCATGTGATTTATGGCGACGCTACGCAAAAAGACCTGCTGCACAGTGCCCGGTTAGAACAGGCAAAACTGGTATTGGTGACCTTTGCCGAAGCCGAAAATGCCAAACTGGTAATTAATGCGGCTCGTCAGTTGAAAAACGATGTGGATGTTATGGTGAGAACCCCCCGTGATGTGGAGTTGGAAGCGTTATACAGTGCCGGGGCAAGCCAGGTAGTACCGGAACTTCAGGAAGGCAGCCTGATGCTCATCTCACAGGTGATGCATTATGCCGGGGTGCCAATGTCAAAAATTCTTAAGCGGGTGCGTGAAGAACGCAAAGGGCGATACGATCACCTGCACGGCTTTTATCCCGGTGATACCACCGAAATTAGCTATAATACCGCCGATAAACTGGAGTTTATCCATGCAATAGCATTGGGGACAGACGCGTTTGCGGTAGATAAACAACTGCATGAACTGACCGCGATGATTGATAAGGTCAAAATTAAGTCGGTGCGCCGCGCCGGCGAGGAATTTACTGCCGAGGATTTTCAGGAGCGATTAACACCGGGTGATATTCTGGTGATTGCCGGCAAGCCAAGACGTATCGAACGCGCCGAACGGTATCTTTTGGATGGCGACTGAAACTTTTTCGCCGGTTAGAAATTTATGCTGACTGCACCGGTGGTGGAATCATAATCAACGGTTAATGAGGGATTGCTTACCAATGAGTAGGTGCAGGTAAAATTGTTATTGTACTGCGCCTCATACAGCGCGCTGTCGTTGGTGGCAACGCTCGCATCGCGGGTATTGAGCACCGCTCGCCATACATCCAGACAATCGTTGTCGCTATTAAGCGTTAAGCTGGTGCCCCGGGTATCGGCCGGAAAGCCATTGGCATTTACGCTAAGGTCGCCACCTACCGCCGGATCGGCGATGGCAATAAAATCCTGCTGAGCTTCATTGTTACCCGCCACTTGCCACTTTAGATGAATGAAGTCGATCCCGGACTTGAACGCGCTGGCGGTGGACCGGAATGTCGCCTGGCTGGCATCACCGGAAAAATCAATGAACTTGGGCAGGGCAACTACCGACAAAACGCCAATTAGCACAATAACAATAATCAGTTCGATTAACGTAAAACCCGATGACTGACGCATGCAATAACTCCCTGTAAGACTCTGTACTGCAATAAAACTCGGTTGCAACGATATTGCATTCGCCCGCAGCAGGCAAGGGCTTTGGCTTAATATTAGAGAAGTTAGTGATGCGCTGCGGTGGTTCGTTGAAAGTCGGCTTAACAGGTTTTGCGCGTGTAATTATGCGGCGCTAACAAACTAACACCAGCAGTGTAGTGCTGGTGTTATGATTTTGAGGGGGATCAGGCTACCCGGTCGTCTTCCAGGTCTTTAAATTGCTTCTTCAGGTCGTAGCCCGGATCGGTAACAATTTTTTCTAAGGTGATAATACGAGCTTTGAGTGCTTCAACTTCTTTTTCCAGCTCGTTAGTTTTGTCATTATCAGCGTGATTATTTTTAGCCTTATGCTTGGATGTGGAAATAATGGTGCCAGCTAAAATGGCAACGATCACAACTACTGCAGTCCAAAAGCTCATAATATTTTCCCTTCGTTAATCAGTTTCGTATAATCAGATGCTTAACGTCGCATTTACCAGGCCAGTATATAGGTGTTGGTGATGTGACGACTAGCATCGTTTGAAAATAGTATAGCAAGTACTTCGCCAGATAGTTAAAATCATTTAAAAACATGTGGTTATGTTGTTTTTGTGGTGAGGGGTAACAATTGTTATCGCTATTTTGACCATTGAATTGGGTTTTTTCACTAATGAGTGAGCAAGTTAGTCAAGACGAGCACTGGATACGTTATGCACTATCGTTAGCGGCAAAGGCCGAAGCGATGAACGAAATTCCGGTAGGGGCAGTGGTTGTTGCCGATAATCAGATCATTGGTGAGGGGTACAATACGCCAATTGTGGATCACGATCCGTCCGCCCATGCAGAGATGAAAGCTATCCGAATGGCGGCACGAACCATAGAGAATTACCGGGTAATTAATGCCACCTTATACGTTACCCTGGAGCCGTGCCCCATGTGCGCAGGGTTGCTGGTGCACAGCCGCATTAATCGGTTAGTGTTCGGTGCCTTTGATGCCAAAACCGGCGCGGCTGGTAGTGTCATGCAGTTGTGTCAGCATCCGCAGCTAAATCATCAGCTTGACATAAGCGGTGGTGTTCTGGCGAATGAGTGCGGGGGAGTTATTTCTGAATTTTTTAAACGGCGAAGGGCAGAAAAGAAAGCGGCAAAAGCGGCGGGTTAATTTGCTTTTGCCATTTGTACCAGGTCAAAATTCAAAAACTGACGGCGCCTCTGAAAAATTTTCTGGCTTGTTTTACGCATCTGATGTCGTCTTCTGTTTGTGTTTTTCATATTAATCTCCTTGATTATTAGTAGGTTGCGTTATTTGTCTTATTCCAACCTGGTGATTACCTTGTTCACTCTAATAAACATATATGAAGGTGATATGACAAAAGATCAAGTGTCTTTCATTAATAGTGTTAACGTTTCTGCTATGTAGCGTACCTGATCTACAAAAGTAACGGCCTGCGTGCCGTTGGCGAATCCCGCGCGAGTGGCAGAGTAATCGGTCTGCAGCAAAGGTAACTGTTGTTTAACGTCGACCCATAAATCCGGGTTTGCGCCGGCTTCGATAGTGAGTTGTCTTGCATCGTCGATATGCGCTGCACCCAGGTAATAAGCGGCCAAAATAAACCAGTTGCGATCAGGTCCCTGGATCCTGGCCGGTAATTGCGCTTGCAATGTGTCCAGTCTTCGACCTATCTGTGCCAGTCTTATGACTGGTTTGTCGGTTTCTTTTGCTTGTTCATGCTGCGCTGCTTGCCAATCATTAAGCAGGTAATCGATAGCCGCGATGTAAGTGCTATCCAGCGTACTTTGGAGCCCCTCTAATACCTGCTGTATGGCCGGATAATGCGATTTGAAATGCGCAACCAGCTCTCTGGGATTGGGCTTTACTAACACGTTTGCAGGTTCAAGCATTTGCTCTGTGAGCACGGCAAGCGAGCCATTGGTGCGGCTTAAGTGAGTAAACTCATATAAAGTACTGAGTAACGCTGTATCTTCAGCACGCACTAACCATTGCTTGGTAAGTGTTGTATCGGGCAATACCTGTTCGTTTAAAGTGGGGAAATACCCTGTTAGTGCTGCGCGCCAGGTGCTGGGAAGTATGGTGCAGAAATCGGCCTGGCTGAGCATCTGGGTTAATAGCGTTACGCTATCGGCACTTGCAGATTGTTGCCAGTCGATACCGGTAATGGCTGTTACTGTACCCTGTATGTAAGGGAGTACCAGGCGTTGTTGTGGCGCTGTCGTCGAACAAGGGCTGGCGTCATTTTCTGGCCCTAGCTCGACCAGCGTTGTCGTAAATAATACCGGCCCATGGGCCAACTCAGGCTTTAGGGCTGCAGGGCGAAAACGAGGCGCAGCGATATGAATTTTGTTATTGGTCAGTGCCTGGTAAAGATTGACCTCGCTATAAAACGGCACGACTTGTAAAGTAACTCCCAGATAGTCTGAAAGACCACGGGCATAGCCGTAATCAAAACCCGTGGGGCCATCTCCGGTGAGATGGTAATGGTGCCTGTCATTTATCAGACCGACTTTCAAAACCTGCTCTTGTAATACCCTGTTCAGGGTGGATTGGGCCTGAGCGCTGGTTGGTAATAACCAGCTTAGGGTCATTGCGACAATGAGGACCTTGCCTGATAAGTAGTGGAGTAGGGGATTCATTATTATTCTTTATTACTGCTAAAACCCCGGGATCGGGTTATTTGGGTAAAAAAATTACGCTTGAATAACCCTTGCTGGTTATCAAGCCGCCGCTTTTCCACTATAATCCGCGCCAAACAAGTTCACAACCAGGACCG
>CATMRP010000017.1 GCA_950073835.1 uncultured Alteromonadaceae bacterium | reverse complement strand
AACCTCGATATGCAGTTTTCGTCCAAAACGCACTTGTGTACTTTTTGTTAATGATGTAAAAATGTAACGGATTACATAGAAGTATAACAAGATTATTCACCAGATCTAGTCCAAATTAATGACAAATATGTTAATCAAAAGGCTTGGTTTCTGGTTAAAGCGTGGAATACAAGCATTTTTAGCTAGCTGAAAAGCAAATTTTTGTTAACATGAAAATTCAGAAAATGTTATCGGTTACATTTTTTCTCAGCTTATGAGGGCATGTTGTTGTCAAATATAAGAGAAGTTGCTGACCTCGCAGGCGTTTCGGTGGCCACGGTGTCACGCACGTTACAGCAACCAGAGTTGGTATCGCCAAAAACCCGGGCCAGGGTGACCCGCGCCATTGAGCAGCTCGACTACAAACCTAACCTGATGGCGGTGAAGTTTCGTTCGGGGAAATCCCACAATATAGTGGTACTGGTGCCAACCGTGGCTAACGTTTTTTTCGCCCGGGTGATCCGTGGCATGCAGGAAGCGGCAGCGGCAGAAGGCTATTCTCTGTTACTGGTCAACACCATGGGCGATAATGCCACCGAACAAAATTACGCCCGTATGATCCATACATCACAAGCAGATGGCGTGGTTCAGCTACGTGCGTTTAATCCGTTTAATGAGAACGATGTGGATGACCAGGGGTTATTACCCATGGTTAACGCCTGTGAAATTCTCGATGCGCCCCAGTGTCCGACTGTCTCACTGGACAACCGTCTGGCCGCCGCAGCGATGACCGAGCATCTGGTTGAACTTGGCCATCAGCACATTGCCATGATCAAAGGCCCGGCCTCCAGCCCATTAACCCGAGAGCGGATGCTGGGTTTCAAAGATGCCTTGCGGGAATCCGGACTCAATTATTGCGAAGACCTGATGTTCGACGGCGACTTCACTCTGCAATCCGGTTTTGATGCCGCCGACCGCATCCTTAGTCAGACGCATCCGGTAAGCGCTATTTTTTGCGAAAATGATGAGATGGCACTAGGCGCCATTAGCCGCCTGAAAGCCGCCGGACTGCGCATTCCTGAAGACATATCAGTAACCGGCTTCGACAACATCGCGTTTTCCAATTTTAGCGATCCGCCATTAACCACTATCGCCCAACCGGCGGAGGAATTTGGCGAAACCGCCATTAACCTGCTCATTGATGTTTTAAAGGGCAAAGCCAAACGTGCAGTAAAAGTCATTCTGCCGTATCAGTTAATTATCCGAAACAGCACAGGGCCAGCCCCGGCGCAACCGGTAAACCCAACCCAATAAGGCTGTGCATATGCCAATAAAAGGGAGAAAACCTATGTCGCAACACCGTAAAAACAGTTCTATCATTACCTCTGCCAGTAAGCTGAGTCGTCGCCGCTTTATGCAAATGTCGGCTACCGGCGTTGGCGCACTCTTTGGAGCAACAGCCTGTGGCGGCGCATCCACGATGACCACTGCCGCCAAAGAAAATCGCGTTGGTCTGCAACTTTACACGTTGCGTAGCATGATGGAAAAAAGCGTGACTGACACCTTAAAACTGGTTGCCAGCGTTGGCTACAAAGAACTGGAGTTTGCCGGTTTCTACGACAACGACCCCAAAGACGTAAAAGCCTTAATGGACGAACTGGGCCTGACCGCTCCATCGTCTCACGTGTTACTTAAATTCATGTCTACCGATGCTGATGTTGAAAAACAAATTGAAATCGCCAAAACCATGGGCCACAAATACGTGGTAGTGCCGTATATCTTTCCGGAAGACCGCAGTACGGATATTGCCGGTTATCAGCGCCTTGCCGAACGTTTAAACAAACTGGGTGAAACCTTCAAGGCCAATGGTATTCAGCTTGCTTATCACAACCACGATTTTGAGTTTGAGAACATGAACGGTCAGGTGCCATACGACGTGTTACTCGATGAGTGCGATGCCGACCTGCTCGCCATGGAACTGGACTTATACTGGACGGTAAAAGCAGGCCTTAACCCGGTGGATTATTTTAAACGTAACCCGGGCCGCTTTAAATTGTGGCATGTGAAAGACATGGATGCTCAGGGCGAATTTGCCGACGTGGGTAAAGGCACGATTAACTTTGATGATATTTTTGCCCAAGGTGAGTTATCGGGCATTGAGCATAAGTTTGTCGAACGTGATGAAACCGACGATATGGTTGAAACCATCAAGCAGGGCTACCTGACAGTAAGTCGTCTGAACGATAAGTACTAAGCCTGTTAGCAAGCATGAAAAAGGGGCCTCGGCCCCTTTCTGCTATTAGCATTTACGCCTTAAGATACTCACGGATCACGTAATGCAGGATGCCGCCGTGCTCGTAATAAGTATACTCATTTGCGGTATCGATACGCACCGTTAACGCTACCGTCCGGGTGCTGCCATCAACCTTGGTAACGGTCATTTGCGTGCTTTTCTGACCGCGTTCCACCGGCTCGATAGAGAACTGTTCATTGCCCTCCAGGCCCAGGGATTCGGCACTGTCGCCGTCACTAAACTGCAATGGCAAAATCCCCATACCAATCAGATTAGAGCGGTGAATACGCTCAAAGCTCTCGGCAATCACGGCTTTAACCCCCATCAGCGACGGACCTTTGGCTGCCCAGTCACGACTCGACCCGGTACCATACTCCTTACCGCCGATAACAATGGCCGGCACCTTTTCTTCCTTGTAACGCATGGCAGCGTGGTAAATCGACATAGCATCGCCACTTGGGAAGTGCGTGGTAGCACTACCACTGGTGCCCGGTGCCAGTTGGTTTTTCAGCCGCACATTGGCAAAGGTACCGCGCATCATCACTTCATGGTTCCCCCGGCGTGAACCGTAGGAATTAAAGTGCTCCGGCGTTACACCCAGTTCCTGCAGATACTCACCCGCGGGACTGTCCGGCGCGATGGCCCCTGCCGGTGAG
Organism: uncultured Alteromonadaceae bacterium; assembly: GCA_950073835.1. Taxonomy (GTDB): domain Bacteria; phylum Pseudomonadota; class Gammaproteobacteria; order Enterobacterales; family Alteromonadaceae; genus Alteromonas. The sequence continues at coordinate 47,559 of CATMRP010000017.1, read as the reverse complement.
ATATGGTCGGTAGTAATAGAGTCACCCACCTTCACCAGACAACGGGCATCTTTGATCGCACCAATGGATTCAGGCGTGGTCGACATCGTTTCAAAAAATGGCGGATGTTCAATATAGGTCGAATCCGGCCAGTCGTACACCGAGGTATCAGAGACTTTTAGCTCATTCCATACACCGCTGCCTTTAAACACGTCGGCATACTTGGCTTTAAACAGCTCGCCCGATACGTTGTCTTTAATGTACTGTTGAATCTCTTCAGGGGTTGGCCACAGGTCTTTAAGGTACACATCGCTGCCTTGAGAATCTTTACCAATAGGGCTGTTAGCGATATCCATTTTCATGTTACCTGCCAGCGCATAGGCAACAACCAGCGGTGGCGAAGCAAGGTAGTTAGCGGCTACATCCGGGTGGATGCGCCCCTCAAAGTTACGGTTACCCGAAAGAACTGAGGTTACCGACAGTTTGGCTTTGCGGATAGCGGTTTCGATAGCATCAGGTAATGGCCCTGAGTTACCGATACAGGTAGTACAACCATAACCCACCAAATTAAAGCCCAGCTTTTCCAGATAAGGCATCAGGCCAGCGTCTTCCAGATACTGAGTGACCACCTGCGAGCCGGGTGCCAGTGAGGTTTTTACCCAGGGTTTACGGGTAAGGCCAAGTTCGGCAGCCTTCTTGGCCACCAGCCCGGCGGCAATCAGCACCGACGGGTTTGAAGTATTGGTACAACTGGTAATAGCCGCGATCACCACCGCGCCATCTTCCAGGTTAAAGGCATTATCCCCGAGTTTCACGTAAGAGGCGTGATCTTCATCGACCACCGGCGCATCGCCGCCTTCGGCAACAAAATCGGCTTCTTCGCTAACATCAGCCACATCGATTTGCTGCGACAACCATTCACTGTATGCCGCTGCAGCGTTATCCAGCGCGATGCGATCCTGTGGACGTTTCGGCCCGGCAACAGACGGAACCACCTCGCCCAGATCCAGTTCGAGGGTTTCATGATACTGGGCATCCTTGCTGTTATCGTCGTGCCATAAGCCGGTTTGTTTAGCGTATGCCTCCACCAGCTCAATTTGCTGTTCATCACGGCCGGTCAGGCGCAGGTAATCCAGCGCAACGTCGTCAAGCGGGAAAATACCACAGGTTGCGCCATACTCCGGGGCCATATTGGCAATGGTCGCGCGATCCGCGGTCGTCAGCGAACTGAGACCCGGACCATAGAATTCAACAAATTTACCCACCACACCATGGTTACGTAACTGCTCGGTTATAGTGAGTACCATATCGGTTGCCGTCACACCGGCGGGCAATTCGCCGGTCAGTCTGAAACCGACCACACGAGGCAGCAACATCGTTACCGGCTGGCCTAGCATCGCCGCTTCCGCTTCGATACCGCCAACTCCCCAGCCCAGCACGCCAAGGCCGTTAATCATTGTGGTGTGCGAATCGGTTCCTACCAGCGTATCCGGATACACCAGGGTTTCATCGCCCTGTTCTTTGGCAAAGACGCAACGGGCCAGGTATTCAAGATTTACCTGATGCACGATACCGCGGCCCGGTGGCACCACTTTAAAATTATCGAAGGACGATTGTCCCCATTTTAAAAACTGATAGCGTTCTTTGTTACGCTCAACTTCAATGGCAGTATTTTTTTGCAGCGCGTCTGCTTCAGCAAAATGATCGACCATCACCGAATGATCAATGACCAGCTCCACCGGATTGAGCGGATTAATCGCCTGCGCATCACCACCTAAACGATTAATGGCATCGCGCATGGCGGCCAGATCAACAATCGCCGGCACGCCTGTAAAATCCTGCAGAATGACCCGGGCCGGCACAAAAGAAATTTCATGGTCGTCGCCATCGCTGGTATCCCACTTGGCGATGGTTTCAATATCGGTATCACTGACAAAGTCTGTGTGCTCATGTCGTAACAGGTTTTCGAGTAAAATTTTGACACAAAAGGGCAGTCTTGCCAGATCGTACTGTTCGGAAAGCTTGTCAAAACTGATCGCAGAATAGGAATGATCATTCACCTTAAGTGGCGAATAAGTTTGGTATTTCATGTTTTACGCTTCCTTTTTCATTGCTGTGATTACTAGCCTTAAACCGTTCATGCATTTTCCTAACCAGCCTACAAATACACTAAATTCTTATACTTACACATTTAACAGTAGTGCATGTGAACGACTTTGTGAAATTTATACGTACCCGGGTGTGTAATAAGTTCAATGCCTTCTTCCACGCTCTATTTTGCAGCAATAAATTAACATTATTTTAATAAAACAGATGCACATTGCGTTGCCCTTATGTATGCTAAATTCTGAATCAAGCCGCAACGGCCTGGATTTACACTTTTCTGCCAATATCGAGAGTATTGGTTATGGCCCCCAGTGGAGTAATAAATGCATCCTTTAGTGAATAAACTCGGTCTGGAACCGCATCCGGAGGGCGGCTATTATCGTCAGATTTACCGCTCTGCCGCAGAAGTCTGTTCGCCTAAACACGGATTACCTCGTCCTGCCGTCACGCATATTTACTTTTTATTGCTAAAAGGTCAGGTCAGCCGCTTTCATAAAGTTTTGCATGATGAAATCTGGAATCACTATGATCGCGCACCACTCACGCTGTTTCAATTGCACCAGCAACAGTTACATGAAAAACGCATTGGCGGACCAGAGGATGAGATGGCGGCGGTAGTCCCCGGGGGGCACTATCAGGCAGCCACTAGTACCGGAGACTACTCGCTGGTGGGTTGCTCGGTTGCGCCGGGCTTTGATTTTGCTGATTTCAGCTTTATTGACGAACCCTGTTTAAAGCAGTGGATTGAGCTGGCACACCCGCATCTGAGTAAATTTATCTAACCCGACAGCCCACCCAACCCTGAAATATCGAGGTATTCGTACAGTCCAGAGCGGTGAAGACTGGTATGTGTGAGACGCCACAACGTGATGCACACAAACAGGGGGAATAGCACCCCCACGTTCATGGGCAGACGGTATCGCAAAGCTAACAACGTGTTGCACTTTTACTCTGAAGCAGACGAGTCAGGATTGGATAGGTACTGATTAGGCCAATAAACACCGCTGCTGAGTTCTCATGGCCTCTCATCAGCCAACTGCTCAACAGCATTGCGGCGGCAAATATCAGTGCGATAATTAAGTGATTTTTTGTATTACAGTTTAGATTGAACATAAATTTCTCCGCTTACCAGGATTAATCGTCCTGAAATATTTCTTCGATAGTTAAGCCAAATAATCGTGATGCTTTAAACGCCAGGGGCAAACTCGGGTCAAACTTGCCCTTCTCGATGGCATTGATAGTTTGCCTGGATACATCCAGTCGCTCGGCCAAATCGGCCTGGGTCCAGTCTCGCTCTGCTCTGAGTACTTTTAAACGATTTTTCATTGATACTTCTTCACTCCCTTAACCATGGCAACCAGGTAGGTCAGCGCAATGAAAACAGCAAGGTGTGAAATTTCCGCATGGAACGGCAGTATCCCGGTCTGACTTAACGCTGAATAGGCAAACCCGCCAACCAACCCGACACCTAACGCCAGTGCCATGGCTTCTAACTGAACTTTCTGCTCCAGCTCATCCAGCCCGGCGAGTAGTTTTTTGTTAGCCATCATCATTGCTATACCGGCAATAATATTGATCCCGACCATTGCCGTGGTCACCAGAGCGGATCCATCCCATAAGTAGCGGTGGCCAAAGTAAACCAGAGCTAATGACACCAGCCATACCAGTGTGTAACCGGCCAGCCGGCGATGATTAAGCTGATTACGTTGCCGGCGGCTAAGTTCCTGAGAGTCACTCATATCAATAAAACCTTCCATTAAGTAAAATACACTTTACTTAATGTAGTTTAAAAAAAGACAAATGTAAACAACACTTGTCTTTTTTTTGTTTAAATAAACACCGTAGTCAGGGCGAACTATGAGAGCTGGTGTGCTTTCTTTGCCTCTTCAATCGGTCGGGTTGACTGATAAATCGCCTCTCGTTCTTCGGCGCTGATGCGGTCACTGTAGCGTTTTGGTTTAGCAAAGTAATAACCCTGTAGGTAGTCCGCCCCCAGCTCGGTGAGCATTTCCGCCTCAGCCTGAGTTTCTATCCCCTCAGCTATTACTTCGGTACGATTGTTTCTTGCTATCTGAATCAGGTGCTTCACGATATTCTCCTTATAAGGGTTTTCGTTAATGCCACTGATTAGCTCCATATCAATTTTCACGTAATCCGGTCTTAACTGCTCCAGTAAATTTAAACCAGACCAGCCTGAGCCAATATCATCGAGCGCCACACCAAATCCTGAGCGGCGGTAAAACGACAAAATGCCCTTTAGGTGGTTCATGTCATTTGCACGGTGGGTTTCAACAATTTCAAACACCACATCCGCAGGTTTGAGGCCCAGCTCGCTGATGGCAGACGCGATGGCTCGCAAGCAATAAGCCGGATCGTAAATACTTGATGGGTTGAAATTAATAAATACCTTGCTCTTTAATTTTGCCCGTGAGAAATACTCTACCGCCAAACGTCTGGCAGTGAGATCCAGCGCAAACAACAGGTTACTTTGCTCCGCCAGTGAGAAAGCAAAGCCGGGAGGTATTAAAGACTCATTCGCATCAAAGATACGGAACAATGACTCATGGGCAAAGATTGACGGGTCTGCCACATCGCTGCCGGCCCTGACAATAGGTTGAAACTAGCTTTCGTAGGCATGCTTGTCCATGGCTTCGGTCAACCACTGAGCCTGATAGCGGCGGGTAAGCACCTCAGCCGTAGTCATTCTGCTTATATCTTCAATAGAAAGCTGCGATGGCCGAGCGGAAGTTGTTACCTTGGTACCGCCAAATTCAGGCCCATCCAGGCAACAATTAAGTTGATTGAGAAAGTTGCCTGTCTGGCCTTCCTCAACCAGCACCCGCAAACATCGCTGCTCAACGCTTTCCAGCGGATACTTCGCATACTCAGCCATTTTAGTGACTTTATCGATGGCTTCGCTGGTGGGTAAAAACAACCAAAAGTACGTACTGGAATAAAAATACTCGTCAATCGACTCACACTCTGCACACCACATAAACTGCCTCATTATTTGACTGTGATATGAGTACCGCAAAAGTGCCGCAACGGTTCACAGCAACCTAATATATTGTAACTTTTCAAGCAGGCAGCGTTATTCACTGCTCTGAAGCCAGCATTAGCCGATAAAGCACGTATTGTGGAGTAGTTATTATCTCTTCCAATATCAGCGCGAATATTGCCTTCGAGGAACGCCTTTTTACCTGATCGGCAATTACACTTGATCCCAAATCACCAGAAGGGCGTTACATAAGAAAACCCAACTGGCAAATACAATGTTTGGATTATTCAAAAAAGACCCTTCAGCAAAATTACGAAAGCAGCACTCAGCTCTGCTCGAGAAGGCCATGCATGCGCAGCGCAATGGCGATATAAAGACCTATTCAATGCTCACTGCTGATGCAGAAGCATTGTGGCAAAAGATAGAGGAAACTGAGAAAACGAAATAAACGCGCAGCCCGACGCACAAATAAAAAGGGCACACCGAAGTGTGCCCGCATTGCTGTTTTTACGGAGAACAAGCAATAAAAACTATTCTTTGAGGGATTGTGCGTAGTCTTTCGCCTGTTGTAACAGGCGCAGCACGTTATTCCCCCAGATATCAGCTAAATCTTCTTCGGTATAGCCCTCAGCCAGCAAGCGCTCAGTGATTTTAGGCAGCGCGGCCACATCCATCATGGTTTCTACACCACCACCGCCATCCCAGTCAGCACCCACACCGGTATGCTTTGGCCCGGCGACTTCAAGAATATGAAGGAAATGCTCCATATAATCCTCAAAGGTCGCTCTGACCGCCGGGTGCTCCATATCAATTTGCTTACGCTTGGCTTTAAGCGCTGCAATTTCGGCTTCGCTCATTTGGGCAATGTTACCCATTTGCCGGAATAACTCGCCGTAGGCTTTACCACGTTGTGGATCCTGAGGCAGTTCCTTAAGGTAAGAGCTATAGGCATTCACATGAATTACGCCACCGCTCTCCACCAACTTTTTAAGCAGACTGTCATCCACATTACGTGGGTGGTCATAGATCGTTTTGGTGCCGGAATGCGACAGGATCACCGGTGTTTTGGATAACTCAATCATATCCTCCAACAGGTCATCGTGGGCATGGGAGCCATCCAGAATAATGCCCAGCTCATTGGCCTTTTTTACCAGCTCTTTACCCAGCGGCGACAGGCCCCCGTACTGTTGACCATCGGGATCGGTAGAGCTGTCACCAAACTGGTTGTTTTTAAAGTGCACCGGCCCCACCATGCGCAGACCCATTTTATAAAAGGTGTCCAGCAAACTCAGGTCTTCACCCAGCGGGTACGCATTTTCCATGCTGACATAGACAATCTTTTTGCCTTGCTCAGCAATCGCTTTAGCGTCTTCCGGTTCAGTTGCCAACGCAAAGGTGTCGGGGTTAGCCGCTACCATTTTGTGGATCGCCATAGCGCGCAGTAACGCGGTATCGCGGGATGACTTAAACCCGGCTTCAGTTACCGGGCCCTGCGGCGTGTAAATCACCCAAAAGCCACCATCCAGACCACCGCTGTTCATCCGCGGCACATCCACCTGGGAGAAATCGTCGGCAAAAGTGTGCGAATGCATAATATCGAAGCCCGGTTGCACGAGTAGCGCAGGCGTATCGAGATGCGTGTCCATAACCACTAGCGAATCGTGCAGTTTAGCCGCATCGGCAGCGGCGAAAGCCGGGCTGCATGAAGCAGCCACCGCTAACGCGCACAAGGTTTGTTTAATTCTTATCTTCATTAAAAGTCTACCGTCAGGGTTGCCTGGAAGGTACGCGGGCTAAGCGGGCGACCAAACGTCGAACCGGTAAACGCAAACGACATTACTTCTTTGTCGAACACGTTGTCGATGTTGAAACGAAGGCGCATATTCTCAGGCATGCCAAAGTTGTTAGGACCGCCGATATCTACATAAGCCTGTGCCACCAGGTAGCTGTCCAGTTCAATAGACTCGGAAAAGTCGGTGTAGCGCTTGCCGGTATATTTAGCCGAGAAGTTGGCTACCAGCCATTCGGTCGGCTCATAGGTTACGCCACCAGTCATCAGCCATTCCGGGCTATCCGGTAACTGACTGCCGGCCGGGTTACTGCCAAATCCATCCACCAGCTCAGCTTTTTTATAAGACAAGTTGGCATTGAAATAGAGCTCTCGGTCGAATACCTCTGGTTGGAACACGCCGCTTAATTCAACCCCATAGGCTTTGGAGGCCCCTGCATTCACGTAAAATGCTTCTGGCTGACCGGTGGCCGGATTCATTACACTGCTGGCAATTAAGCGATTGTCGAAGCGGGTATAGAATAAGGCAATCGCACCGTTGTAAGTTTCGCGGTTGGTTCTGAAACCAAACTCATAGTTATCGGCTTCTTCCCCTTTTGGATCAGGCGCATCAAACCCCACGGCGTTATCGAAGATATCGTCCGTACCGGCCGGTAGTGCATAGTTTTGTGCAAATGAGGCAAAGATCTGATCGGTATCATTTAACCGGTAAACCGCGCCTACCATGGGTAAGAAGTTGTCGCTGTATTCAGCTTCAACAGACTGCGGACCGTAACCAGGCTGGCTGTCAATTTCGTAATCCGCGTAATCTCGGTAGCCATCCAGTGAGTAATCGATGGACAGTGACTTAAAGCCCACTTCCAGCATCAGATTGTCATCCATCATGCTGAAGTTGTCTTTTACGTATAGCTGGGTGGTATCGCGCACTGCGGTGTAATCACGACGGTAATAAGCCACCTCATCCAGAATGACATCCCCGTCGGCACTGCCGCCGGTTTTATTCAGTCGTGCCTGGGTGCGATTATAGGTATCGTCTTCAATCCAGCCACCGAACTCGATTTTATGATCGCCCATATACCAGGTTAACCCGGCAACAATCCCCTCTCGTTCGCCACCCACAGTGGAAAGTCCGTACTGAACACCGCGTGGATGCACGACATCAAGTCCGGCCGCTGCCTGACGGGTGTAAATGCCCAGAGTATTGGAGTAGCTGTCTGGTGATACCCCATAACCGTCTTTATCTTCGTAATAGGCGGTTACATCGAGTTTAACATCTTCGCTGAAATAGGTCCCAAAACCTAATGAATAGAGCTTATCATCGCGAATATTGATGCGATCTTCGTAATAACTGGTACAGTTTGAACCGGTGAATACCGGCGTAAAATCATCGTCATCGATGCTGCCGTCACCATTATAGTCATATACGCTGCCTGCGGAGCTGATACACCCTTCCGGGATGCTGTCGGCATAGCTGTAGTAATAGTTGCTGGCAAAGGTCGAGGCCGGTGCAGACGGTGAATCATAGTCGAAGAAATCGTTCGCTACATAAGTCGCCTGGATATAGCTGTCGCCGAACTCATACAACGCTTTAGCTTCGATGTGTTCGCGGTCTATAGTGCCCGGGCCACGCCACAGATCACTGTCGGTTTTAGAGCGGCTTACGTAAGCTCTGAAACCGTCGATATCGCCGGTTTCCAGTTTTACAAAGGTACGTTGTAAGTCAAAGTCACCCACCGTCACCGCAACCATGCCGCCCATGTCCTCAGATGGGCGAACAGTGCTGTAAGAAGCAATCGGGCCCAAAGAAGCATAGGTTGGTGCGGATACATCGCCGGCACCCGGTGAGGCGACAACGGCGCCAAGGTTTTCATTGTCTACGTAACGGAAAATAGGGCTTCCGCCAAAGGCATCGGAGCGCCCCATAGGAATACCATCCAGTACAAAGCCCATCTGGCTTAACTGGAAAGCCCTAACCTGCACTGAGTTACCAAACTCATAAAGCCCCAACGCGCCATCCGTTTGTACGTTAAAGCCGGGCAAATTTTCGAGCATTTTTAATCCGGAGATTCCCGACGGTGCAGAAAGCAATTCGTCGCGCGTAACAGCCAGTGTATTAGTGGCTTCGTCGGTACCGATTGCAATATCTGTTTGGGAAACACGACGACCAACGACGACGATTTTCTCTTCTTTTTGTGCTTCGGTTTCGTCACTGGTTTGTGCACTAACCTGGGAACCAATCAGTAGCTGACCTATGACGCCAGCCAGTAGGGTAAGTGAAAAGGGTTTGCATGTGTGTTTTTGTGCCATATCGTTATTTTCTCAGTCTTGTTTCAGGGAGTTTGAATTCGAGACCGTGTTGTTATTCTGCGCCCTTCCTTAGGCGGTATTCATACAGGTCTTTCAAACCCTGTACCAATTCACTGATTCGATGGTTGTTTTAGGATAAATTGCCGGATGCAACCGACAACCTGCATAATAGATATCGTATACCGTATCTTTAATACAATCCTTTAACAAACTATTCCTGAGTAATAATCGTCTCTGCACTTATTTTGTGATGAAAAGCTGACCAATTGCACTACTTTAGACAAAAGTATAAGTAAGTATATTCCATTATCTATCACGTAAAATTCACGTATAGTGATGTCTTCATTGCTATGCAGAATGGGTTAGGAGGTCAGAATGAATAACGCAAAACGGATGTCCACCGGTCTTAAGGTGTTTGCCTGGTTGATGGTGCTATGGAATGGGATTGGCGTGGCGGCATTTTTCAGCCAGCTTATGATGACGCCGGAGATGATTGCCCAGCTGCCTGAGGCGCAGCAGGCGGTGTACCGGGATATCCCGGTATGGTCTTACGCAGCCTATGCTCTGGCCGTTTTTGGCGGTTTAATTGGCTCTATTTTACTCGCGTTGGGTAAAAAACTCGCGTTACCTGTGCTGGTTATCTCCCTCGCCGGGGTGCTTGTACAGCAGTATTATAACTTTGTGGTCATTGATGCCATCGGCATTATGGGCTGGGGCATAGTGGTAATGCCTGTTATCGTAACTGTCATCGCATTATTACTGGTTATTATCAGCCAGCGTGGTACACGATCAGGCTGGTTACACTAAAACAATAGAGAGTTACATGCAGTATTCTGACCGGGCCAGAGCCATTACTCCATTCTATGCAATGGCCTTTGGCGAGAAAGCCACGGCGCTTGAGCACGCCGGACACAAGGTTGTTCGTTTAAATATTGGTGAGCCCGACTTTGGCGCCCCGCCAGCGGTTCAGCAAGCCATGCAACAGGCTGTTGCAGAAAATCAGTTACCCTACACCGGCGCACTGGGCGACTACCGTTTGCGTGAAGCCATTGCCGGCTTTTACCAGACCATGCACGGGCTGGAAATCGAGCCGCAACGAGTAGTAGTAACCGCCGGAGCCTCAGCGGCGCTTTTACTGGTGTGCGCCGCACTGGTTAATCCGGATGACGAAGTAATGGTGGGCGATCCCTCCTATCCTTGTAATCGCCAGTTTGTTACCACATTTGGCGGTAAGGTTAATCTGGTCCCCACCACGGCTGCCGACCGTTTTCAATTAACGCCTGCACTGGTAAAACAGCACTGGCACGAGACGACCCGGGCGCTGATGGTTGCCACACCATCCAATCCCACCGGTACGGCGGTATCTGCCGGCGACCTTGCAAAAATGTGCGAGTTTGCCAAAGCCCGTGGCGCATGGCGGATCATCGACGAAATCTACTTAAATCTGAGTGACGCTTCCAACGGCCCGCCGCAATCGGCGCTGTCGTTTGATAACGACGCGATTATTATCAACAGTTTTTCAAAGTACTTTGGCATGACCGGCTGGCGATTAGGCTGGATGATCGTACCTGACGACATGGTGGCAGTTATCGAAAAACTGGCGCAAAACTTATATATCTGCCCCTCCACACCGGCCCAGCTTGCCGCTCTAGCCTGCTTTACACCGCCTACCCTGGCGCTGTGTGAGCAACGGCGGGAATCTTTGCTGTCACGGCGAAAAATCGTTCTGCAAGGCCTGGCTGACGCGGGCCTCAACGTGCCGGTTGAACCTGACGGCGCGTTTTACGTTTATATTGACGTTAGCCAGACGGGGATGTCTGCCATGACGTTTTGTGACCGCTTACTCAGCGAAGCCCATGTGGCTATGACACCGGGCAATGATTTTGGTGTTATCGGTGGCGATCAGTTTGTCAGGCTGTCTTATGCCACTTCGGAAGCGCTGTTGCATGAAGGTCTGGCGAGGATCAAAGCATTTACCCACAAGTTGAAACAACTTTGATCCACTTAAGTGATTGAATTAAGCCCCGCATCAGGGTCTACTGATAACCAAAGCAATTATAATTGACCACTATCCAGGGGCTTACACCATGAAACGACTCTTTTTACTCAGTGCGGTGGCGCTTGCGTTGACCGCCTGTTCCGAAGCACCACAAACCAGTACGGCTTCACAACCTGCCACCACAGCCGAAAGCGCACAGCTTAGCGAGTCCGAGCGATTAAACGCCTGGTTTGAAGAAAAATACGAGCAACAGTTGCAGTTTTCCCCGCTGATGATGACCCGCCTTGGCCGCAAGGAGCGCTACGACCAGATTGATGATATGTCGGAACAGGGCCAGGAAAAACGCCTGCAATGGATGGCGGCAACCGTTGACGAACTGCAAGCAAACTTTGACTACAGTAAGTTAGATGAAGACACCAAGATATCCTACGACATCTGGATGTTTCAGTTTGAACAGGCTAAGAAGCAAGCAGAATTTCGCCGCCGTAATTACGTACTCACTCAAATGAATGGCATGCAATCCATGCTGCCAACCCTGCTGATCAATTATCACAAAGTCGCTGAAATCTCGGATATGGAAGCCTATATCTCCAGACTGGAAGGCGTCGGCCGGGCGGTTGAGCAATTAACCAGCCGGGTTGCCATCAATGCAGACGAGGGGGTTAAAGCGCCGTACTTTGCTTACGAGGGCGTTATAAAGCAAAGCAAGGCGATTATCTCAGGCAAACCTTTTGATGCCGACAGTGATCAGGATTCCTCATTGCTGGCAGACGTAAAAACCAAGGTGGCAGCACTTCAGGAAAGCGGCGAGATCACAGCCGAACAGGCGGCGACCTTTATTGAGGAAGCCGAGACCGCACTGCTCGATAAAGTCATGCCAGCTTATGGCAAGCTGATTAGCTGGTTTGAAAATGACCTGCCGAACATTTCCCGTGAAGCAACAGGCGCATCGGCGCTGCCGCAGGGCGAAGCTTATTACAATTCAGCCCTGGCCTTACGCACCACTACCGATTTAACCGCCGACGAAATTCATCAGATTGGTTTGAACGAAGTAGACCGCATTCTGGCTGAAATGGAAAAAATTAAGCAGGCAGAAGGCTTCGACGGCACCTTAAACGAGTTCTTTGCCTACATTAAATCGGATAACACCGACGAACGTTTTTATTATCCGAATACCGACGAGGGACGTCAGGCTTACCTTGACGACGCCACTGCCTTTCTGGACAACATTGCCGATAAATTACCGGAATTCTTCGGTATCCTGCCCAAAGCCGATCTGGTTGTAAAACGGGTAGAACCTTATCGTGAACAGGCTGGCGCCCCGCAGCATTACTTTGCCGGCTCGCCGGATGGCAGCACACCGGGTGTGTACTATGCTCACCTGATAGATATGTCTACCATGCCGAAGAACGAAATGGAGGCTATCGCCTACCACGAAGGCAACCCCGGCCACCATATGCAAATATCCATTGCTCAGGAACTGGAAGGGGTACCTAAGTTCAGAACCACATCGTTCTTTAACAGTTATGTTGAAGGCTGGGCGTTATATGCAGAGCTGGTGGCGAAGGAAATGGGCGGCTACCAGAACCCCATGTCTGATTTTGGCCGCTTAGTCTCTGAAATGTGGCGCGCTATCCGTTTAGTGGTAGACACCGGCATCCATGCCAAAGGCTGGACAGAAGAACAGGCCAATCAGTTCTTCAGAGATAACTCGCCCATTTCCGATGGCGCCATAAAAACCGAAGTACAGCGCTATTTTGTGTGGCCGGGTCAGGCGACTTCCTACAAAATCGGGATGCTGAAAATTCTTGAACTACGAGAAAAAGCCGAAACCGAACTGGGCGATAAGTTTGATATTCGTGCCTTCCATGATGTGATCCTCGGCAGTGGCGCGGTACCTCTGACCATATTAGAACGCATGGTAGATAACTGGATTGCCAGGGAACAGGCCGTTTAATTCAAAACAGTTTTAACCAGGCCGGCATAATCTGCCGGCTTTTTTGATGCTGTCGTCTAATCAGCAGAATATTAAGACCACGAGCTTGTACGCCACCAACAATTGCAGGTAAGGTGGTATAAAATATTCAAAAATACAACGACATGAAAATTTCACAGCAGGATCTCGATATTTGTTGTGGGCCCGAAGCCTTTGTCTCGCAAACGGATATCCAACCCGTAACACAACCCATTCACCAGACTTCGCTGTTCTCTTACAGTAAGTTTGAGAACCTCTGCGCGGCGCTGGCCAATGAATACAGCACACCGGTTTATACCCGTGGGCGCAATCCCACGATGACCAGCGTGGAAAAGAAACTTGCCGCTCTTGAGCGTGGCGAAGCATGTAAATTGTTTGCTTCTGGTATGGGTGCTATTAGTGCGGCCATTACCGGATTAGTAAATCAGGGCGATCACATCATCTTTATCAATCAGGTCTACAGCCCTACCATTCAGCTGGCTGAGCAACTGGCGCGGTTTGGTGTAACATTTACTTACCTGACCTCCGGCGATCTGGAACAACTACAAACGGCCATCCGCCCGGAAACCCGGCTTATCTGGTTTGAAAGTCCGGCGACCATGACCTTTAAGCGCATTGATATTACCAAAGTAGTGGCCATTGCCCACGAACATGGCATTCTGACCGGTATCGATAACACCTGGGCAACGCCGCTGCTACAGAAACCCATCACGATGGGTGTCGACATCGTGGCCCACTCCTTAACCAAATACATTGGCGGCCACAGCGATGTGATTGCCGGTGCGATAATCACCCGCCACGCATTACTTAAGCAGATTTTTTACCGTACCTTTTTGCTTAATGGCGCCGCAATTGGCCCCATGGATGCATGGTTAATAGAAAGAGGGCTGCGTACCCTGAGTGTGCGGCTCCAGCAACAGGAAGCCAGCGCGCTGGCCATTGGAGAGTTTCTGCAGGACCATCCTAAAGTGGCGCGTATCTATCACCCGGCCTGGCAAGAAGATACGCCACCGGCAGACACCAATCCACTGGCCGGTTACAATGGCCTCATCAGCTTTACGCTGAAGAGCCCAACCTACGAAAACGTGACGCAATTTTTAAATGCCCTGCATCACTTTCGCCTTGGCGTGAGTTGGGGCGGGTTTGAAAGTCTGGCCATTTCCTTACAGCGCCCGGAAAATGCCGAACAGCTGGCCGCCATGCACCTGCCACAAGGGCTTATCCGTTTGTCTGTTGGGCTAGAAGCTGCACAAACACTGATAGCCGATTTAGAACAAGCTTTCCAACATGTCTGAACCCGTGTCAGCCTCACCCAATAAGCCATTGCCGCTTTGGTTAGCGGCGTTGCCACTGGTGGTGCTGTTAACGGTTTTTGCTGGCGGCGCGGTATTTACCGAGCTAGGCGGGACGCTGGTGGTGGTAGCAATATTGCTGGCAGCAGTGATTGCCGGGCTGATAGGCTTTAGCCGGGGCGTAAGCTGGCAGTTAATGGAACAGGCCGCCGTGGCCAAATTTGGTGATGTTTTTCCGGTAGTGCTTATCCTGCTATCTATTGGCGGCTTAATTGGTAGCTGGATGCTGTGCGGCACCATTCCGTTTTTTGTATGGACCGGAATCCACCTTATCGATCCGGATTATCTTTACATTTCGGCTTTTCTGGCCGCCGCTATTATGAGCATATTCACCGGCTCATCCTGGGCCTCGGCCGGCACAATCGGCGTGGCGTTAATGGGTCTGGCCACGGTAATGGGTGCCTCTTTACCGGTTACCGCCGGTGCGGTGATTTCCGGCGCCTGCTTCGGCGACAAAATGTCGCCCTTATCAGATTCAACCAATATTTCGGCGATTGCAGCCAAAGCCGATTTATATCAGCACATCGGCCACATGGTTTACACGGCCTTACCGTCTTTTTTAATTGCCCTCGTTGTGTTTATTCTGGTCCCGGCCGCAAGCTCAGTCGATCAGAGCCATGCAGGGTTAGCGACTGCTGCCATGCAACAACTCATCGAATCGGCCTTTAGCCCGGCCTGGTGGCAATTGCTGCCTCCCGCCCTGGTGATTTATGCGATTGTTAAAAAGTGGCCGCCCGTCATCGGTATTACTTTTTCCACATTACTGGCTCTTGCGCTTGCAGTATTGGCACAACCTTTCGGGTTAGAAGATGCAGTGAATGCCTACCTGAACGGCTTCAGTCTTAACATGCTACCCTCGCAATTGCGCAGTGACGCGTTGGCTAATGAAGCATTTATACAACTGGTTGAACGTGGCGGATTGTACTCAATGGTGGGTACTCTGGTGGTTATTATCGCGGCGTTTTTACTGGCTGGTGCCATGCAGGCCTGCGGCGCACTGAATGTATTAATTCAGGCCATGCTCCGGCGGGTAAAAGGTACCTTCAGTTTGGTGTTAAGCACGATGGTGAGCGGCATTACTCTGCTTTCGCTGACCAGTCATGGCGGCGTGACCAGTTTAATTATAGGCAACCTGTATCAGCCTGGCTATCAGGCCAGAAAACTCGCACCGGTGAACTTATCCCGCAGCATTGAAGATTCGGTGACTCTGATGGATCCGGTGCTCCCCTGGACCGTTTCCGGCTTATTTATGGCCGCCACGCTGGGTGTGGCGACCGTAGATTACTTACCCTGGGCCTTGTTTTGCCTGGGCGGCCCGGTGTTTTCGTTGCTGTGGGCCGGGCTATTACCACGCTCGGCCGCAATAAAGCATCTGCCCTAGAATTTCAGTAAGAAGGCGGTATAGCCGTATACGGTATCGTCGGGGTAATCGCCCTGGGCGAACGCATCACCTTTGGCCATATAGGCGCCACCAAACTCAAGGCGGAACTTTGGCAGCAACTGGTGACGCCAACGAAACTCAATCTGATTGCCTATCTCACTTTCACCCCCCACCGGGGTTTTCTGGTAACTAAAATTTAAGTAGCGGATCAGCAGATTGTCTTTCTTAGTAAATTTACTCACCATTTTAAGGCCCAGTGATACCAGGTTACGCCGTGGCATGGTGCGGTACACTTCGGTAGGGCCAAAATCGAAGCGTCGTACACCGTAAAGCGCGTCAAAGTTGGTATTTTTACCGTCACTACTGTCGTTGTCTCCGCTTATCAGATCGACAATAGCCTGCAGTGAGGTCGTTTCGCTAATCATCTGCCCAAACGCACCGTGGAATAACCAGGCCTGATGGTCGATTTCCGTGACATCACTGGGCGAGGTAGACTCGTGCCGGGTACCGGATTGCAGAATGACCTCGGCATCGGCGCGCCATTTGGTGTCATTGGGCAGCGTATAATGAGCACTTACAGTTAAAAATTCACGGTTTGCTGTATTTAAACCAGGGCCATCTTCTTCGTCAAACCAATAGGTTTGCAGTTGCCAGGTTTTATCCGCTGAGGCGCCATAAAACCCATAAATTGCACGCTCTGAGTAAGACTTATCAAAGCCTCTTTCATTCGCATCGATACTTGCCGCATCGCCGGGTAGGCGAGTCACCGGCAGCAGATAAACGCCGTGCACATTCCAGTCATTCCATTGCCATTCACTGACTACCCCATCGAAGGTGTTCATGGCATTACGAAAATACCCGCTGGAAATGACCCGACGACTGCCAAAATCAAGAATAAACCGGCCAACACTGAGTTTCTGCATGGAAAGACCAGTGCCTTGATGATCGCTCCCAAGCCATGAGAAATTGAACTGCACGGGCTCCAGAGTGTTGACCTGCGAGCGACCAAGAGTCGGGTCGTCATTATCCAGATACACCCGGGAATCGCCTAACTCTCCAACGACCTCAAACTGCGACCATTTCATTACTGTTTTTATCTGCAGTTTTGAGGACAGGCGCTGGTTATGCTGAGTGAAGCGGTTGTCGGTAGTAGGGAATAACGGATTAGTGATATTTTCATAACGTAAGGCCCACTGACCCGACACATCAAAGGTGGGGGATTGTGCCCACACCACAGGTGACAACAGCGAAGTAGCACAGGCCACGCTGAGCATACTGACATATTTTACATACAATGATTTCATAGGTGTCTCCGGTTTCTCTCACCTGGGAATTGATAATACTGGATTTGATTTTATTTAACGTCAGCTACGTTACGTTTTAAAACGACTGACCTTTTGCCCCAGTTGTTGGACGGTGCCGTTAACACTGCCTGCAATCTCCCCGGTATTCTCGATGGTTTTGAGATTCTGCTGACCCAGGGTATTGAGGTTGGTGACATTAGTATTGATATCCGTTACCACCTGGCTTTGTTCTTCGGTGGCTGCGGCTATCTGATAAATGGTTTCGTTAGCATCATTGACCGCCTCGCTTACCTGGTCAAAAGCCCGTGCCAGTTGTTCTGAAACGGCGACCACAGAGTCTACTTCGCTGGCGCCTCGCTCAATGGCGTTCACCGCATCATTCACACTGTGCTCCAGGCGACCTAGCATTTCGTTGATATTTTCTGTTGACTGCTGGGTGCGACTCGCCAGGGTTCTGACCTCGTCGGCCACCACGGCAAAGCCTCTTCCCTGCTCACCGGCGCGCGCAGCTTCAATAGCAGCATTCAGTGCCAACAGGTTGGTTTGCTCGGCGATACCTCGGATAACATCCAATACCGCTATAATGTTTTGTGACTCTTTGGCCAGGCTGGAGATAACGTCGCTAGCGTTACTAATCGACGCAGACAGATTCGACACATTTTTCACTGAGTCATTAACCACTTTACTCGAAGACGTGCTGATTTGAGAGGCGACTTTGACCTTCTCCATAGCGCCCTGACTGTTATTGGCTGTATCTGCTACCACGTGGCTTAATTCGTTAACGGCAGTGGCAATCTGATCGAGATTGTCATTCTGCTGGTGAGATGCTGACTTCACGGTATTTGAAGCGTCATTGAGATTTGCTGCAGCCGTTTTCAGGTTCTCGGTATCCTGCTGGATAATGACAATTAACTCCTGCAGGTTTTCCATAAAGCGATTAAAGGTTTTTGCCAGAGTTGCCAGTTCGTCTTTGCCACTACTGTTTAAGCGACTGCGTAAATCGCCATCGCCCTGGCTGATATCACGCATGACATCAATCAGGGTATTCAGTCGATCAGTTACCAAGCGTGGTCCGTACATGATGGATAACGCGCTTACGATTAGCACAATAACCAATACCACCAACAGCAATAACTGATTGCTTTGAGATGATGACTGCATATCGGCGGCAAGCGCATCAGCGGCATTTTTCATTGCTTCACCAAAGGTGTCGTAATGGCTTCTGACCTGCTCAAAATTATCAATCAGACTGGCTGAGCGCAAAGCATTTGCACCTTCGATATCGCCGGACATAACCCGCGATGCAACGTCATTGGCGTCACGCAACCAGTTGTCATAGTCATTTTTAAATTTATTCCCGCTGCCAACATTTTCCGCTTCGTGCTGGACGATAGCACGTGCCTGATTCATGCGATCCAGGGCTTGTTGAGCATTTTCCCGGAAGTCAGCAATTTCGGCGTCAACGGCCTCGCCACGCATACCTGCGCGGATAATGGCATCCTGTAACGCCGTCTGTGCCTGATAGAGATCACGATCGGCATTAAGGGTAAGGCTGACAGCATTAAGATAGCGCTTGGCTATTTGTTCAGAGTCATCACTAAGGTTACTAAGGGAGAAAACAGAAATAATCGCTACAACACATAATAACGCCGTTACCACGACTAAAGGGAAAGCAAACTTGCTTCTTATGGAGAACTGGCTGAAATCAATCATGGGCCGCCTCAAACTACACAAACGTTATACTTGCTCAAAGCGTGGCACATTATTTTTTTTTTGCAAAAAAACGTACACTTACACACCCAAGCGCTCAATGTCACATTTGTCACAATGTTCACATTTGCGGCAATTATGGATTTTATTGGCTAATAGTCAATGAAAAATTGCTCACAACTCCGACAATTCAACCTTTAGTATAATAGCTAACGGCAGGCTAGAAACAGAAAGATCTGACTTAAAGCGTTTAAATATATGAGAAAAATCGATTACTCTAGGGGCTGTTGATCTTTGCTGTACGATTTTTGGTCTATATGAAAGCATTTTAATCGCGGAGCAGTCCTGAAGGCATAGTTGTTCTACGTCAAAGGGCTGTGACAATGAGTAAAATGCTTTCATGACGACCCCTTCGGGCAGCGCCTGTGTATCATTTATACTGTGTTGACTGTTTTTGATTTAGCCCACTAGACCTGCAAACAGTCGCCTTGTCTAAATGATACACAGACTGCTGCAAAAGTGTACAGCAAAGATCAACAGCCCCTAATAAAAATGAAAAATGACTACTAAGTATACGTATATGAAGTAAATTAAACTGAATGGCCGTGAAAATCAGGTGGCAGCTAGCTTTTCATACCTAACCGGCTTACTACCTTCGAACCAAAAAGACCTGATAAAGATAAGGTTATTTATGCGCCACCGTTGTGTCGTAATCTGAGTTTATTTTTAGGGAAATGTAAACTTTTTCGCCACGATCCGGCCAGCAACCCTATTTAAACTTGAATCCAACCCGGCCTGAAATTACATTATCGGCAATGATGTAGTATTGAGTGAAGTATCTCTTTTTTCATGGCTAAATTTGTTGTTTTGCTGTTGTTGAGCTGCCTGCCCTTTTGTGCCCCATTTGCTGCTGAGGTAATTAAACGTTCCGAGACGGGGTTGTGTCACGACAATAACAGCCCGTGGTACGAGCGCACCCGTAATTTTTCCGCGCACGCAAGTATGCAAAGCTGTCTGGCGGCCGGGGGCAAAGCCTATTCCGGATATGCCACTAACTCACAAGCTACCATTACCGATGGCTACGAAAGAGACCTGTTTCCTCACTGGTTAGATGAGGATGATAACTGCCGTGACACCCGGGCCGAGACACTTATCCGCCAATCAGAAGTCCCCGTTGCTTTCGCCGACGGCGCAGGATGTCAGGTAACCAGTGGACGCTGGCACGATCCGTACACTGACAGTACCTTTACCAACGATGACGATCTTGATATTGACCACATCGTGCCACTCAAGTGGGCTTACGAACATGGTGCCGATAAATGGCCTGAGCGCACCAGAGCTGCCTTTGCCAACGATGCCCTGAACGTCATTGCGGTCAGCCTGTCAGCCAACCGTTCAAAGGGGGCTAAAGGCCCTGCCGAATGGATGCCCGCCAATCAGGGCTTTCGCTGTCAATACTTGCAGCGCTTTCAGGTGGTTACGCAGAAATACCAGCTTGCGTTTACGGCCCGTGAGAGCCGGGTGATGTCCCGACAGCTTTCGAGCTGCTCACGCCCGGGGTGAACCGGGCACTGAGTATAAAAATACTCAGCTCGCAATACAAAAGGCCACGAAACCTCAACTCACAGGTAATATCTTTAGCGGTATGTGTACGGTGCAGGCAACTATCGTCACCATTATGCCAGGCGCACTGTAGAAGAGGCTGCGACAATAGCGGAAACATTCAAGGTATACGCAACCGCTCATCATAACAGCTTATGAAACTTACAAAGCACTGGTCATTATTTCACTGACTTTAATCATTTTTTAGCTAATATTTATGATGTAATCATAAGCACGCATGATCAGGAACACGCAGCAATGGACAAAAAATTCGGGCTTCATCTATCACTGGTGATTGGAGTGCTCGCTTTCTTTGTTATAGCCGTGACCTACAAATTAGGATTTGCTACCCAGAATATTGTCACCATCTGGCCGTCAGCCGCTGTGACCTATTGGGCGGTTCGAAGATATGGTAAATGGGCTCTACTCCCGATTGTGATTGCCGAAAATCTCCACGCTTATCTATTTATCAGTATTTTACCGCTCGCTTATTTAGTGCCGGTTACCAATGCATTGGCTGCCTATCTGGGAGTACTGGTAGAAAGGCGGTTAAATTCGCAAAACACTCCCTTTAGTTTTCTCCCTCATATTCTCGCTCTGGTGTTTGGTGGCTTTCTCACTCTGGCTATTTCTGGCGCCATACTTGGTGGCAGCATTATGGCCTATGTTTATCAAATTGAAGACTGGCCAGAATTAATCTGGTTGTGGATCCTGAGTGATTATACAGGCCTGATAATGCTGGCGCCTTTGCTGATTGTTTTTGAGAAGCCAAATAAGAGGATAACACCCAAGGAAATAGTATTGCAGATACTGCCAACCCTGACGGCAATCATGATCATCTGGTTGATGGGAACAACTCATTTGTTAGCCGACCATGGCTATTACATTGTAGGCCTGATATTAACCCCGTTGGTTTTATTTCTGGCATTTAAACAGCAAACCCATTATTTGAGCATAAATTACACATTGATTTGCACCGGTGCCTTACTTGCGGTCCTCAGTTCAATTGACGGCGATTTAACCGCTAATCTCTGGCTAAGTAATCAACACTATATTACTCAGGTGATATTGATTGGTTATCTGGTTCATGCGGTTAATTTACAGCGCATGCAACTGTTGAAGAGCCTTCGCAAAGAAAGAGATTTGCTGGAAAACCGGGTTAACCTGCGCACTGAGCAATTAGCTGAAGAAGTCGCGGCTAATAAACGGATTGCAGAAGAAATGGAACGTCTTGCGACAATCGATTCACTGACGGAAACACTGAACCGAAGAGCCTTTCAACAGCAACTCGATAGTGAACTGAATAAAGCGCAACGTGCTTTACATCCGCTCTGCCTGGCCATGATGGATATCGATCATTTTAAACAGGTCAACGACCGCTATGGTCATGCTGCAGGCGATCTTGTTCTAATTTCGGTATGTCGTGCAATCAGGCAGCAAATTCGCGCCGATATCGACGTTTTAGGGCGCCTGGGGGGGGAAGAATTTGCGCTTTTAATGCCCGCTACCCGTATCGAGGACGCACAAATCTGTTTAGAAAGGTGCAGAAACACAATTGCAGCACTGGAAATTCCCTACTCTTACAAGAATGAACAAGTCAACATTCGTATTACCTGTAGCTTTGGACTTGCGTGCCAATCATCTGTCACCAGTTCTCGGGATCAATTATTAATCGAAGCCGACGATGCCCTGTATCAGGCAAAACAAACCGGCAGAAACAAGATCGTTACCGGCCCTGTTTAGACTGCCGGTCTGGCGGCCCACAACAGAAGTAAAACTGCTCCCATCAAGAGTGCTCATGCGCTAAGGTCGAAACAAGGCGAACTGTACCTTCGCCGACTTCTGTACAATACGTAGCGCTTTTGTCGGTGGCTAATTCTCATATGAAAATAACCACCAACAAAGCCGGCTTGATTCACACGGCAAAGAATTTAAATCAACTGGCCACGCGCTGGTATTCACGGTATTCCGGCTGCCACTGGGTAGCCTGGATACAGGCCAGGATATCTGCTTCACTGCGGACAGGCGCAACACCATCGGCAATAGCCGCCATCGCCACGCGCTTGGCAATCTCAACAGATAACGACTTAATGTTATTTAAGGGTGGTAATAACGCCCCTTCGCCATGCATGGCCAGAGGTGAAGCCTCCGCCAATGCCAGACTTGCCGCCATCAGCATGTTATTGGTTACCCGCTTGGCTTCGCAGCTCACCACCGCCAAACCGATACCCGGGAAAATGTAACTGTTATTGCACTGACTGACCGGCAAGGTGGCTCCGTTTAATTCAACGTCTGTAAATGGACTGCCGGTGGCGACAATGGCCGCCCCATTGGTCCAGCTAAACACTTCTCGGGGTGTCGCTTCCACACAGCGCGAGGGGTTACTCAGCGGCAGGATCACCGGTTGTGGCGTATGCCGGTGCATGGCTTTTACAACCTGTTCAGAAAACAAGCCAGCGCAGCCCGATACGCCCAGTAGAATACCCGGTTTTACAGTATTAATAACGTCGAGTAATCCTGGCGCATTATCACCTTTCCAGCCATTAAAATGGATTAAATCCTGTGCTACCGCACGCTGAAAATCCGTGAGGTTACGTGCCCTGGTGGTGATAAGACCGTCACGATCAATCACATACACCTGCTGTCTCGCAGCTTGCTCTGACAGCCCTTCAGCCTGTAAACACCGTACCCATTGTTCGGCAATGCCACAGCCTGCCGAGCCGCCCCCCACAATCACCAGCGGCTGGGTTGACGCCGCCACCGCTTTGGCTTTACATGCAGCCAGCATAGTTGCCACGGCAACTGCCGCCGTGCCCTGAATATCATCATTAAAGCAACAGTAACTGTCGCGATATCGGCTTAACAGAGGCGTAGCATTGGCTTGTGCGAAGTCCTCAAACTGAATTAGCGCCTTTGGCCATCTGCGACGCACCGCTTGCATGAACTTATCTACAAACACGTCGTATTCAGCCTGGCTGATACGCGGATGACGGCAGCCCATGTACATTGGGTCTTCCAACAACGCCGGATTGTTGGTACCAACATCCAGCATAATAGGCAATGTATTGGCCGGGCTGATACCGCCACACACGGTGTACAGCGACAACTTGCCAATCGGAATGCCCATTCCCCCAACGCCTTGATCACCAAGGCCAAGAATGCGCTCGCCATCGGTGACCACAATCACCTTAATGTTCCGTTTGGTGGCGTTATGCAAAATGGTATCGATACGATCCTGCTGGTGATGCCCAATGAACAAGCCCCGGGCACTGCGATAAATGTCGGAGAACTTCTCACAGGCTTCACCCACCGTTGGGGTATAGATAATGGGCATCATCTCTTCAATATGTTCCATGATTAAACGAAAAAACAGGGTTTCGTTAGTGTCCTGAATATCGCGCAGAAAAATGTGTCTGGCCATGTCGGTGGTACAGGCCTGGTATTGCATGTACGCCCGTTCCCGCTGCTGGTCGATGGTTTCGTACCGTGGTGGTAATAACCCTTCCAGGTTAAACGCGATGCGTTCCTGTTCGCTAAAGGCGCTACTTTTATTCAGTAGCGGCATGTCGAGCAGTTTAGGGCCGGCGTGAGAGAGGTACAGAGGTTTATGTTGTTTTTGGGTCATAGTGATTTTTAGCCGATGCCCGGCTTGTCTCCGGGCATCGTTGAGGTTGTGTTTATAGAAAAAAGACAGCGGGCCTGCAGGTTTAAAACACCAGCGGCGCCAGCCATACCGCAATAGCCGTTACCAGTAATACACTGACAATATTCAGCGCAAAACCTGCCCGCGCCATTTGTGCAATGCTGATATAACCGGATGAGAACACGATGGCGTTTGGCGGTGTGGCTACCGGCAGCATAAAGGCACAGCTTGCTGCCAGCGTCACCGGCAGGATCAGCGTCATCGGTTCGCCGCCCATTTCCAGCGCAATCACTGCGACAACCGGCAAAAAGGTAGCCGCAGTCGCCAGGTTACTGGTTAGTTCAGTAAGGAAAATCACCAGTGTGGTGGCAGCCAGCACCAGGAACAACATGCCAAAAGCATCGATATTTACCAGCCCTTCGCCTAACCATTGAGCCAGGCCTGTGTTCGACACAGCCGCAGCCAGACTTAAACCACCACCAAACAGCACCAGAATGCCCCAGGGAATGGCTTTCATGTCATCCCACGCCAGCAGTGCCTCATCTTTGCTGTCACCGCCTTTGCCATTAGGGATAATGAACAACAGCACTGCAGCAGTCATGGCAATACCGGCGTCCGACAGGCCGTCCAGCGACAGCCACTTGGCCAGTAATGGTCTGGTCATCCAGGCAACCGCCACGCTAAGAAACAGCAAACCAACACGCCACTCTTCCTTGCGCACCGGGCCCAACGCGTTACGTTGCTCAGCCAGTTGCACTTTCGCCGCTTCTGGTGTGGAAAAATCTACCGGATAAATCCACCTTGTCAGCGACAGCCACGCCAACGGTAATAAGGTAATGCTTAACGGAATACCAATGAGCATCCACTTGGCAAAATCCAGCTGTACGTTGTAGGTGTCGTTCATGAATCCAACCAGAAAGGCGTTCGGCGGCGTTCCGACCAACGTCGACATGCCACCAATGGTGGCTGCATAGGCAATGCCCAACAGCAGCGACAGTTGGAAGTTTTTACGTTGCGTGGGATTAAAGTGTGAGTGCTCACCTTCCATCGTAGATAAGATAGACAAAGCGATAGGTAGTAACATCATGGTAGTAGAGGTATTGGTCATCCACATACTCAGAATGGCACTGACCACCATAAAACCCAGCACAATTGAGCGCGCCGAACTGCTGACATAACTTAGAATAAAGTATGCGATGCGTTTATGCAGGTTGGCTTTTTGCAGCGCCAGTGCCAGCATAAAACCGCCCAGAAACAGGTAAATGGTCGGATTGGCGTATGGCGCAGACGCAGACTTTATATCCAGAATGCCGAGCTGGGGAAACAGTACCAATGGCAGCAAAGCAGTCACTGCTACATTTACCGCTTCTGTGGACCACCAGATGGCCATCCAGATCCCCACGGCTGCCGCTGACCATGCCACCGGATTAAGTGACTCGGGGGCGGGCATTAACATCAACAGTACACCGGCCAGCGGCCCCAGAATCAGGCCTATTTTCAGGTGCGTCGGGCGATGCCTTACATCATTTCCCGGCGCAGATTGCGTGGAAACAGAATCACTCACTGCTTAATTTCCCCTTGTTCCCATCTGCGTATTCGGGAAACAGATATTTAAAGGCAAACGGGACGATTTTGGTGCTGTTATGGCCAACGCCACGTACCACTTCAATCTGCCATGCTGGCGTTATCTCTTTTTCTACCGCTACATTCATGGCTGTTGCGTAGAATGCCAGACCGCGGGCAAACACATTACGCCCCTGTTTATTGGCCGCCGGGCTGTTGCTAATCGCCTTGGTGCGCGGGCCCATATCCTGATCGGCCAGTATGATAGTCATGGGTCTCTGTAACCAGGTGTCTACATCGCTATAGCTGTACGGGCTGTTGGCCAGGCCAAACGGATACGCCTGGTGAGTGTCCGGATAGGTGAAAAATGCCGCGTTAGCCGACACCGCATGGGATACTGGCGCGTCAGGTTTCGCCAGCATAAAGGTATGCACAAAGCCGCCCCCTGCAGAATGACCGTAAAGGGCGAAGGTCTTCTGACTGGAACCAAAGCGACTGACAAAATCGTGGAAGACTTTTTCCGGTACGTTATAGAACTGCACTGATTCCGGACGCATTGCCCCCAGTGGCGTAGTGATGCCACCCAGGTTGTACTGGTACTCGTCCTGGCACACCTGTAGGCTGCAGCCAATGGCCAGTACAATAAACTGATGCTGCTGCGCCAGCGATAACCACTGATCGCGGTAGTCGTCAGCATTGCGACGAGCACCTGGCACTACCAGCAGAATTTTAGTATCGGCATTAGCGCCTTCAGGCACGATGTATTCCACATCAATTTTGCCGCCTGCCCATTTAGTGAACGTGTAATGGCCCACTGTGTTTTCCTGCCATGGCTGCGTAGCGGCGCAGGCGGTTTGCGTAACAGTCAGCAAACAAAGCCAAAGCGCCAGAGAAATATGTCTTATCATAAAAACCAACTTAGTAAGTGGCGGCAGAGTGCCGCCGGATTAAAGAAATCAGAAGCTCGCGCTAACGTCCATATAGAAATAACGACCGTAATCGCGATGCGCATCGTTAAAGAAACCGAAGCTTTCGGCTGCCAGTGGCGCACGTTTGTCCGTCAGGTTTCTTACCCCGAGGCGGAAGCGTGTGTCGACATCCTGAACCTGTGTTTTGTAGTCAAAGGTGGCATCGAAGGTGGTCATAGCCGGGATCACGTAACGCGTTCCGTCTTCCAGTGTCAGTTCGCTCTGATAGAAGCTGCCGATACGATAGCCCGATAGCGACGCACCAAACACCTCACCACGCCACATAAAGCGCAGACTGTGCTTCTCTTTTTGGTTGCCGTTACGGCCAATCAGGTCGGCAAAGCCGGTAACCGGGAAGCTGGCGGGGAGCACACCACTTTCACTGGCCGCTACCAGCTGAGTTGCCAGACCACCGGCTTCCTGTTCAAACTTGTCGAGGAAAGAGCCGTTGTAGTCAATTTTAAAGCGGCCGTAATCGGTTTTGATGTTGTAGTAAATGCCCAGGTCATGACCGCTTACCGTTCGTTTGTCGAGGTTCGCATAACGGTCGTCGATGTAGTTGATTTGGCCCGCCGGGCAGATGCCAGCCGCGGTGTAATATGCCGCTTCATCCGGGTCAATATCACCGCGATTCACACTGTTGTTGAAGGTAGCGCTGTCGCAATTTGCAGTACCTTGTTCAATACGGTACAACAAATCCAGCAATGAGTGGTTTTCTTCACCAAACAAACCGATGGTGTTTTTCTTTTCGATAGACCAGTAATCCAGGGTGATTGCCAGGCCTTCCAGCGGCTCTACCACAATACCAATAGACGTATTGTCAGATTCTTCTGGCTTCAGCTCCTGGCTGCCCTGGGCAATACGTTGCAACGAATAAGAACAATCCAGGGTATCCTGATCCGGATCACCGCCGTTTTCTGCAGCATACAAACAGGCATAATCGGTACGGGTTTGGGTGCGGGCAACGATTTCTTCATTGATGGTCACCAGGTTCGGCGCACGGAATGCCTGTGACCATGAACCACGCAGTAATACCGGTTCAATCGGACGATAGCCGAACGCCACTTTGCCTACCGTGGTGTCACCCACGTCTGAGAAATCTTCATAGCGCACCGCTAACTGCACGTCGAAGTTTTCCAGTACCGGCACCTGCAGCTCTGCAAATGCTGAGCTTACTGCACGATGCCCGGAATTATCCGGCGTCGGACTGGAGTTCACCACGTCAGATACAAATGGGTAGGTATCACCATCAGCATCAGTGAACTGGATAGTGCCATCAAGGCGCGGGTCGCGATCATCTTTGAACGACTCATGACGATATTCCAGCCCAGCCACAAAACCCACCAAGCCCGCAGGTAACTCAATAATGCCCGGGTTAGAAAATTTCACGTCAAAGGTTTTAAGTTCTGATTCGCTCTTGCGGTAGACATCAATCAGGGCTCGCTCAATGTTCGAGTTCACCCCGGCAGAGAATGGGTTGTAAGCTGCCGCAGTAGTGTCATTCAGCGCTTCCTGCATCAGCGTGTTTGATACACGGTTGTGAGTCACGTCGTCCTTAGTGTCTTTCGACCAGGATACGGCGGTTTCCCAATCCCAATCGCCCCAGTATCCGCGTAAGCCCTGCAGAAGACGAAAGGTTTCACCCGTATTTTCAACAATACGTGGATACTCAGCAAAGCGGTAGTTATCGATAGTCAGCGCAGCACCATCACAGGAAACACCCGCATCTACCGCGGCGTTGTCAACGCGATTTGGCGAACCACAGGGACCGAACGGGTTGTAATAGTTGTCAGCCGCTACCACCAGCTTCGACGACGAAAATGACGCCGTAGGATGACGACGTAAGTTAGTGTTTGAGCGGTAACCGAGAAACTCTGAGAACGCTTCCCAGCCGTTATCAAACGTATGGTTCAGGTTAATAAACACATTAGTACGGTCGAGTTTAGAAGTCAGGTCGCGGTTCTGATTCATGTTAAACCGCACAGTACCCTGACCATCCGGCGCGGCACACAGGCCATTACCTAAATCCCAGGCACAGCGTTCGTCTCCCGCCGGATAGGTTTCAAACTCCCCACTGTTATCTACCAGTCCATCGGCACGTAATGGGTTGCCTGAGGTTACACGGTCAACCATATCGAACTGACCATACAGTGAGTTCGCACTGGTAGAATCCCATTCTGAATGACCGTACCAAGGCGAATCAGTAGGCAAACGGTCGGTTAGATCGGCATTGGTCCAACGCGGGTCATCCTGAGAGTTCACCCGGTCTCGCTGGTAATAGTTGGCAATCACACCGATATTGGTTTTACCGCCATTAAAGGTTTTACCCCAGTGCATTGATAAAGTTTGGTCGTCACGGGGCAAATGCTCATATTCCTGCCATTTAACGCGGATATCAAACCCCTCGAAATTGGTGGAAGTCACTGTGTTAACCACCCCGGCCACGGCATCTGCACCGTAAATCGCTGAAGCCCCATCACGAAGAACTTCTACCCGCTTGGCACCGTAAACCGGAATAAGCTGCGAATTCACCGTATTCACCGGCACAAAACTCCCGCCCACTTCTTCAGTTTGGTACGACGCCGAATTGACCATCCGGCGACCGTTGATCAGCACCAGCGTGTTACCGGTGCCGATGTTGCGTAAGTTGAAAGCCCCAACGTCACCTCGTGCAGCGTTTACGCCACCACTGATGTTGCCCGCTTCGTTGAAAAAATTCTGGCCGTTTTCCGGGATCAGTTGCAGCAAGTCATCACCGGAATCGACGCCCATAGTGGCAATATCTTCAGCGTCCAGTTGTGAAACGGCTAACGCTTCACTGATTTCAGCGCCTTTGATCTGTGAGCCAACAACGGCGATTTTCTCGATGTCAGCATCGTCGGCCGGTGTACTCTGGGCTTGTGCGTATGATGACAGCGATGATGCCACTGCCAGTAAGTATGCGGGTGCTACCAGGCTGCGCCGTGCACGAATCACTTGGGTAATCTTATTAATCATTGTTTTACCTTACAGAGTGTTTGAGTGTGTCCTCAGTCTAAAAGATACACAATTGTTAAAAGAGCAAAAACTCAGCAACAACTGTTACATCGATGCAACATACAGCAAAGACCTTGCCACCCTGAGAAAAAAAGATCATATCCAAATTTTTCAGTAACTTAGAGAATCTTTAAAAAGCCTGCATGTTAAAAGCTTAGAAAAACCGGCGGGATATCACACGTAATGAATGAGGCAATGGGTGGGAATCCACCCATTTTGAAGTCTGGGCTTAGGAGAGTTTGAAGTCGTCTTTAACCAGCCCGTATTTGCGCATTTTGTCATACAGGGTTTTGCGTGGCAGACCGAGTTGCTGTTGCACTTCAATTAACCGGCCATCATGCTCCCGTAAAGCCGCTTCAAGCACATCGCGCTCGTATTGCGCGACTTTTTCAGCCAGCGTGGTGGCATCCTGTAGGTTGTCACCTGCAGGCTCATCAAACACAGTTTGCCCCCCCATCAATACAAAGCGTTCTGCTACGTTGCGCAACTCACGAATATTGCCCGGCCAGTTGTGCTGCTGCAAGCGCGCTAACTGGTCATTGGTCAGCCGCGGGGCATCAGTGTTAAAACGCGAACTGGCCAGCGCAGCATAGTGTTGAAACAACAGCGAGATGTCTTCTTTGCGCTCCCGTAACGGCGGAATTTCCACGTTAATCACATTCAGGCGATAGAATAAATCTTCGCGAAACTCACCTTTCTCAACCAGTTCCAACAAATCAATTTTTGCGGCGGCGATTACCCGGATATCCAAATCCACATGGCGGTTGCTGCCTAAAGGTTCAATTCGTCGATCTTCTAGCACACGCAGCAATTTGATTTGTAATGCCATGGGCATGCTTTCAATTTCGTCGAGGAAAAACGTGCCACCGTTAGCGTGTTCAATCTTACCTACCCGCTTTTTCTGCGCACTGGTAAAAGCACCGGCCTCAAATCCGAACAGTTCACTTTCAATCATGGTTTCGGGAATGGCGCCGCAGTTAATTGCTACAAAATTTTCGTTCTTACGATGGCTGTTGTAATGCAGGAAGCGGGCGACCAAATCTTTACCTGAGCCGGTTTCACCGCAGATTAACACATCAGCCGGGATGTCTTTAATTTGCACGAGTAACCGGCGCAGCGCTTTAATTTTATGGGTATTGCCCAGCAATCGCGGTCCGGCAACGGTTTGCGCATCCAGCTCGTCTTTCAGCTCACGGTTCTCCAGAACTAATGTACGTTTTTCGCCTGCGCGGTTCAGTACATCCAGAATGTGCTCATTGGAGAACGGCTTTTCGATAAAGTCATAAGCCCCCAGACGCATAGATTCTACCGCAGTAGAAATGTCGCCGTGGCCGGTCAGCATTACCACAGAAAACTCAGGGTCAATTTTCAGCGCTTCGCGCAGGAATTCCACGCCATCAATGCCCGGCATGTTGATATCCGACAGCACCACGCCCGGCCAGTCACGGTCGAGCTTTTTCAATGCCTCGCGAGCATCGACGAATACTTCAGCCTCGTAACCTTCAATAGCAAGAAGTTGCTTTAACGCCTTCAAAATTGCCGGCTCGTCGTCAATGATATAAATTGGAATGCTCATACTTCTGGCTCTCGCTTAATCGGTAATGTGAGGGTGAACACAGCACCTCCCTGAGGATGATTGGCCGCCGCGATGGTGCCGCTAAAGGAAGCCATAATTCGCTGGGAAATGGTCAGGCCAAGTCCTAACCCTTTTCCTTTGGTGGTATAAAACGGCTCAAAAACCTTCTGTAATTGTTCGTCGGAAAAGCCCGGACCAGAGTCTTTCACCGTAATTACCGCATTCGCCTCTTCGATAGTCACGGTGATATCTACTCGTGGGTGAGCGGTGGCTTCCTGTGCCTGTAACGCATTATTCAGCAAATTCACCAACACCTGTTCAAGCGGCACGGCCTCCGCCAGCACCAGTAAGGTGTTGTCATAGGGCTCTATATGAATGTGCGCAGCCATTTTACTGATTTTGGTTTCCAGAATAGACAGCGATGCGCTAAGTGTATCGGCGACCAACACCGGGCCAATCTTGCCTGCCGACTTCCTGGCAAACAGTTTGTACTGCGCCACCATGGTGGCCATTTTCTGGATCAGCGAGATAATTTCATCGGTGGTTTCGCCAATCCCTTCGGTTTTGCCCCGTTTGATCATCAGCTTCAGGGTTTCACTGTAGGTTAGCATGGCGGTTAATGGCTGGTTTAACTCGTGGTTGATGCTGGCAGACATTTCCCCCAGTAACGCAAGCTTACCGGCCTGGATTAACTCATTTTGGGTTTCCTTCAGCCGTTGTTCGGTTTCCCGTTGAATGTCGATGGTTTCCATTAACGTGGTGTTGGTTTCCTGAAGTTGGGCGGTACGCTGCTCAACCCGATGTTCCAACTGTTCGTTTACGGCAGCCAATTGGCGTTGTGCAATATTATTACGCCGCCAAATCATGCTAAGCAACGCCACCAGAATGAATAACACCAGTGCCCCAAACAGAATACCGGTGACCAGCACATACACCTGAATAATCGGGGTCAGTACAATCAGGTGCCAACCCACCTGTGGCAGGGTTTTTTCGGCTATCAGGTAGGTGCGAGGTTTACCCTGATATTCCAGCGTGAGTGACTCCGCGGTAAGCACGTCCGGCAAGGCCGTTTTGTTGGTGAGTTTTAGTAATGTACCCGTACCGTATTGTTGCTGATGGATAATTTCCGCTTTCACCGCATCCGGTAAGGCTACCAGTGCCGTGTAATTCCATTCCGGATGGGAGCTGTAGAACACAGCACCATGATTATCGGTAACCATAAACGGCGCGTTGGCCTCAGCGTTATATTCCTCGATGACCGACAGTGCCACCTTCACCACCAGTACCCCGGTGATTTCACTGTCGCTTCGTACGGGGAAAGAAAAATAGTAACCCCGTTTGCGTGATACCGTCCCCAACGCAAAATAGCTACCTTCTTCCCCGTTCGCCGCCTGCTGGAAGTAAGGCCTGAAACCATAGTTACTGCCAATAAAACTGTCTGACTGCTGCCAGTTGCTTGATGCCAGTGTTACGCCGTCCCGCGACATCAGGTACACCGCATCGCTGGACAGCGACTGGTTATAAGTGGTGAGCAAGCGATTTACCCGACGCACGTTTTCATTCTCCGGATTTGCCAGTAATTCACTGATAGCCGGGTGTAACACTAATACCCGGGGCAGCGTGCGGTATTTGTCTAACTGGATTTCCAGGCGACTGGCCACGTCCTTTATTTTTTGCTCTGCTTCCTGTTTTACCGCCCGCACGACCTGGGTATACGACACCCCGCCAACAACCAGTAAATACACAAAACACAACGCTAACGTGACAGCACGGTACATAATACACCCCAAGTTTAATGAGGCATTTATATACTGTTAACACACCGATTTCAAAATAACGTTAGTAAAGCTAGCCGTCTCAAGGGTGTGCTAACCTTTTCTGTACAAATTTTAATCTTCATGAAAGCAGTTTAATCGCGAAACTGCCCTATCCCCTGTTTCGCTCGCGCGTTCGTCACTTCCATCGTTCAAGAAGCTATCATGCGTGGCATGCGCTTGCGTTAATTCTTCTGAACTAGCCTGAACCACTGTGGTTTCGAGTGTCCCTATGCATAAATTTACAAACCGGCAGAATTAAAACATGAGACAACATTTGAATAAGCAGATCGCCCGACGACATTTAGAGTAGATAGTGATAAACTGGGAAATTCAAACGATAACAATTATCATTTATATTCACACAAAGTTGTAAGCCCGAAAAAAAACCACGAAATATTTATGCTTTTAAAAATCTTATTATGGCATTGGACTTTTGCTATGTGGCCGCATCGCGATACTTTCATTGGTGCTAAAGCATTTGCCGGGGCAGCCAATTATTGAAGAGGATTTTCAAATGTCCGGAGTTCGCATACTCATAATCGAAGATGACGTGACACTCAGTAATCAGGTTTCCCGTTTACTCACCGAAAAGGGCTTTCAGACTGCACAGTGTTTTGACGGTGAGAAGGGGTTGCTTACCGCCCTTCGTGAACGCTTTGATTTAATCCTTCTGGATATCCTGCTGCCCTCGTTAAATGGCCTGTCTTTGCTCAATCAGCTTCGACAAATCAAGCAAACACCGGTGATGATGATTACGGCATCAGGTGCCGAACAGGAACGAATAGAGGGGTACAGAAAAGGGGCTGATGATTACCTGCCGAAACCTTTCAATTTTACCGAAATGATGCTGCGCATTGAGGCGTTGCTTCGACGCAGTAAAGTCAGCCTTGCTGCACCTCAATCAAACGCTGTGTTGCACGTTGATCAATTACTGCTGAATCGTGCGCAGCACATTGTGACTTTTAATGAACAGCAAGTGGAATTAACACCCATTCAGTTTAAACTGCTCTGGGTATTGGTCGAGAATCAGCAGGAAGTGCTTAGCAAGGCATTTCTGTATCAAAGTGTCCTTGACCGCCCGTTCAGCCGTTACGACCGCAGTCTGGATATGCATTTAAGTCGGGTACGCAAGAAGCTTGTAGACGCTGGTATGCTGGCTGATCGATTAGCGACTGTGCATGGAAAAGGCTATCGATTCCAATGAAAAATAAACTGTTCTGGCGTTTATGCACGTTTATTGGCCTGGGGACGGTATTGCTGTTCTGGGCAATCGACTGGCTCACTAACCACACCGAAACCAGCATGAGTTTTATCGATCAGCACTATCAGCAACAGTTATTCGATTATGGCAAGAAAGCAGAAAAAATCCTTGTAAACGAAGGCGAAGAGGCGCTAGCAGAGTATATAGAAACACTTCAGGCAACCGAGCAAACCTGGGTCGCGGTTGTCCGCTCAGATATCACCCCATTTGCCGACACTAGTATGCTACCGGCTTTTATAGAGCGGTTTCAATATGGCCGCAGCCCGGAGTGGAAGATTCATTTGTATTTTGCAGAAAATCCGGTGATGGAAGTGCCTTTTGTCGACAAATCCACTCACTTTCTTATTCAGCTTCCTCAGCGAATGCGACCCGGGGGTATGCTTATGACGGTGCGCCTGTTACTGCAAATCGCCCTCCCCCTAATACTGCTAAGTGTACTCAGCTACTTACTGTACCGGCATGTAATGGGACCCTTGAAGCAGCTTGAAAAAGCCACCAATGATTTTAGTCAAGGCTTACTCGATGTCAGGGTGACGCCAGCACTGTCCGGGCGAAATGATGAGCTCACCAGACTGGCGAACACCTTCGACAAAATGGCAAAGCGAACCAGTAGCCTGATAATAAACCAACGAAGCTTGCTGGCTGATTTATCCCATGAGTTACGTACACCGCTGACGCGAATCGATATGGCACTGGACTTTGTTGAGCAAGGGATCAGCCCTGAGCAAGCGTTAGAGCGTTTGCGTTACGAGGCTGCGACTATGCGGGAACTAGCGGAAGATACGCTCACCTACGCCTGGTTAGACACCGAATTGCCGAGCTTGCGCTCTGATAATTTCGATTTAACAGAACTATTAAACGTGATCTGTGATGATGCGCGCTTTGAATACCCCCATCATACTCTCAGTTGTCAGTTACCTGACACCGCGCCGATAACCAATAGCAGTCAGTTGGCTTTGGGTCAGGCAATTGAAAACATTATTCGCAATGCGCTCAGGTATACCCCTGCAGAGGGCGAAGTAAGCGTGCTGCTAAAGCGCACTTTGGATCATTATTCCATAGTTGTTAGTGATGAAGGAAAAGGCGTGCCTGACGACATGCTAACGGATATTTTTAAACCGTTTTTCCGGGTAGATAAAGCCCGTTCCTCGTCCGCTACGCCATCGACTCATGGCGAAAAAAGAACGGGGTTCGGGCTCGGTCTGGCATTGGCACAGCGTCAAATCACCGCAGTTGGCGGCACCATTCACGCCGCAAACATCACCGATTCACACGGCAACAAGCAAGGCCTGAAAATGCAAATTATACTGCCAGCCTAGCGTCTTTTTGTTAAAGGTATAAGGCGCCGGTAGGCAAGCACGGTGCCGGTGTATACCAGTATACAGGCCAGTAGTGAAACCAACCCCGCCACTGTCTGGCCAACAAAACCAAAGTATTCACCGGTATGTAAAAAGCGCGCAGTTCCCCATGCTTGCCCGCCCGCAGACCAGTCTGATTTTCGCAGTACCCGGGTTATACTGGCATCGCGGGTATCGAGGTACAGTGAATAAGCCAGCTCTTGTCGATGCCCGATACTCTTGTCGATATAGAAGCGCGCGACATGGGTTTGCTTACCGATTTCCATCCACATGGAGTACCAATCCTGATAGCCATGCTCGTCTGCGTGTATTATTGCCAGACCGAATAACTGCTCGTATGACACAAGATCACCAGCCAGACTCTCAGGCTCAGGATGCCGCTCTCTTGCTGGTACCTGTTCACCAAACGCACCGTACAGCGCCACATTTGCCCACTTAAAATGAAATAATGTGGCAGTAGAGGCAATCACCAACAGTGCCGGTAAGCTCCAGATGCCAAACACCAGGTGCCATTGGCGGTGTTTGTGAGGACGGTTCACATACTGCTTTGGTAACCAGGCTACTTTTTTCAGGTGCGCAAAAGAGAGGCGCCTGGGCAACCACAAATAGACGCCCGAAATCAGTAAAAACAGAAACACGAGATTGGCATAACCATTCACTGTTTTACCAATGACTTTGTATTCACCTTCGAGCAATAAATACCGGTGTAAATCAGTGACGATATGAAAGAACTCACCGACTCCCCCTTCACCGTCTCTTAATACCTCACCGGTGTATGGATGCAGTAAATAACTGTGCATGCCCGCCCAGGCCGGGATCGCAGCCCCTTCACGGTTAACCCAGCGCACAAATATATGGGGCTCATCGGGGTGCAGACGTTGTAGCGTAGCAACCACGTCATCCGTACTCAGGCGAACCGCGTTGGCGTCGGGGGCGACACGATAAGCCATTTCGCTGAGCTCTTTAAACTGACGCTCATACGTTAATAACACGCCGGTTGCCGACATCAGGAAAATAAAAATCGCGGTTAGTAACCCAACCGTCAGGTGGGTCCAGAAGACCCACCTTTTAAAGGACATGGTTTTCACTGTACTGGTAGCTGTGAATTAGAACGCATAGCTAACCGACATGCGAATATCTCTGCCGGCTTCATATGGCCCTCTGACGCTGGCAAAGACCTCACTGTAATCACCCACACTGGAATGGTCGAGATAGAGCTTGTCAAACAGGTTTGTAACCGCCAGGTTCACCTGTAACGACCGGCTTACTTCCCAACTGCCGTAGATATCAAACAAGGTATAACCCGCTTTATTCAACGTATATAAGCCATCAGTCCAACCGTTTTCCAATGCCTGATGCAGGGTATCAATGTCGATATCATCTACGTAAGTTAAATTGAACCCCACGCTGATTGCAGCCGTAGCCTGATAATCAGCTCCCAATACCCAGGTATTGCCCCTGCTGTTACCAAGACCAACAAATTCATATCCGTTTATATCGATGGTTTTGTAGGGAACGCTATACAAGTCGCTGCGTGGTGAAAGCTCCACATCGACACTGGAAAAACCGGCATAAATATCAACCGACTCCCAACGGTATGCCAGGTTGATCTCAACGCCCGATGATTCCAGTTCGCCAATATTGTTGTAAACCGCATTGCCCGGATAACCGCTGAAGATCACATCGTCGATTACAGACTGGTACACACTAAACCGGGCTTCCAGGTTGTTCGCACTGTATGCGGCAGAAGCTTCAATATTGGTCACTTTTTCAGGTTTAAGATCGCCCGCCACCACCGGAATATCCTCGCCATCGTAAAGGTACTCATCGATAGTAAAGCCATCGCCAATTTCTTTGCCTCTGGCGGCCTGTGCAAACCCAAGGCCAAGTGTCCAGGCATCAGATAACTGATAGGATAAGCCGGCATTCAGGCTAATTTCGCTATCATCCAGACCCACTGCTGTATCAGTCACGGGCTCACCGTAGTATTCATCTAACAAAATCCGTTGCTGGAAGTCATAGCTGTCATAGCGCAGCCCGTAGCTAAGCAATAGCGCTGGCGTAATTTGGCTGTGCGCCTGTGCATATATCCCAATCACACTGCTCTCTTCAGAATTTTGTACCGCGCCGTCTGCCGGGCCACTCTGAACCTCATCTTTGCGATAGTCGGTCCCGTACACAAAGGTATGATCTGTCGTTTCTGTGGTATTTCGGATATCAAAACCCACAGTGTCGATATCAGCCAACCAGTCAAACCGACCGCCTCGAAATGCTGAACTGGTAGAGTACGCCGTTGCTTCCAGGTACCCTAAAGCACTGTGATCCCAGCGGTAATTCGCAACATAGGTGTCACGTGATGCTTTGCTCGGGTATAGCGGTACACCTTCCAATACAACCCAGTTAGGGCGGGCCGAAAACGCGCCTTCTTCTTCTCGTTGCTCAACGCTGAGAGACAAATAGTGACGCTTTGCAAGTTCACCGCTTGCCTTTACAAACAACAGGTCCTGATCAGCGGCGGTGCCGTAAACTTTATCGCCATTGCCGTCTTCCATGTCATCGCGATCGACAGTGCTGTAGTAACCTAATAGCCCCCAGGTGTCCGAAAGGTTGCCGTAAAGACTGCCGCTGTAACGGGTGCCGTCATTGGAAAAGTAGCTGGCTTTTACTTTGCCACCGAACTGCTCACCATCCGCCAATAAGTCTTGCGCGTCTTTGGTTTTAAACCGAATAGTACCGCCTATTGCACCCGGCCCGCTAGTCGCTTCTCCAGCCCCGGCCTGCACGTCAATTTGCTTGAGTAAGTCTGGATCCAGGGTTACGCGACCAATGTGGTGGAACAGTGTGGAGGTTTGCTGTGCGCCATCAACGGTGACATTTAAATACGCATCTTCAAGGCCGCGCACATAAATTTTTTGAGCTACGCCCACCGAGCCCCCCACGCTGACTGACGGAGACTCTCGGAATACATCGGCTAAATCATTGGCCTGAAACTGTTCGATATCCTGAGCAGTAATACTCAAATTGGTAGATGCACCCACAACAGCAATATGCTCAATGGCTTTTTGCTCTTCGTTGGTATCCAACTCTGCGGCAACAGCACCTGACGCCAGTGAACACACAGCACCAGCTAATACTAAATTTTTCAAGAGAATGTCCTTCTGACTCTACAGTTTACAAATAAGAAGCATTCTCATCTTACTACCCAACAAAGGACAGTACTTTTACAACTGTTACATTCTGTGCACCAAACCATTAAGCGAAAAGGAAATCGTTAACCTGTGGCGTAACTAATCCGTCCCAATAGGTTTTTAACCGGGCGTTTGAGTACCACTTACTCTGTATGCCTGAATCGCCAGCCCTTCACACACAGAGTTAAAAGCGTCATTTTCGAGAAGCGGTAACCCTGCCAGGAGCCCATTGGACAATGTGTCGCGCAGAACAGGAGACAAGCTCATACCACCGGTGATCATAACCACCTCTGGCTTTATATCGGTTTGAGCCAAACACTCTTCGATTAGACGAATCACCTTACTCAGCCAGGATTTCATTGACTGAGCTAACATCTGATAATCGATACTAATGCTGAAATCAGCCTCTACATAGGGCAAGGGCAAAGTAATTTCTGCTTTCGACGACAGCAGCTCCTTAGCCATCCGCGCTGAGTTAACGACTCTGGCCGAAAGCTTCTCTTCCTGAATAATCAGCAGCCGCTCAAGCAGCTTAGGCTCTTTAACAATCGACATGGTTTGCATGATTTCCAGGCCGTATTCGTCTGAAAAGAAACGAGTGAGCTTGGGAATATCATCAACGGCGCACATATCAGAAAAATAGGTGGGCGGCACAGGCAACCCGTTTTGCATCGACAGTCCCTGTCCCAAATGCGGCGCAATGGCTTTTAGCACCAGATTTTTATCGCACTCCATTCCGCCCAGGCGCTTGCCCGTAACGCCGAGTACCGGGTTGTCGTGCTG
Organism: uncultured Alteromonadaceae bacterium; assembly: GCA_950073835.1. Taxonomy (GTDB): domain Bacteria; phylum Pseudomonadota; class Gammaproteobacteria; order Enterobacterales; family Alteromonadaceae; genus Alteromonas. Next base: position 7,864 of record CATMRP010000017.1, on the reverse strand, counting down.
CTCTGGCTGCGCTGATTCAGGGCCTAATCGGATACAACAAATATCGGTTGTCCCGCCGCCCACATCCACCACCAGCGTGGTGGTTTCTCTCGCTAACGTGCGTTCAATTTTGTAGGCAGCGGCGATGGGCTCTTCAAGGAAGCTAACGTTGTTAAACCCGGCCAACACAGCAGCTTGTTGCATAATACTTATCGCTTGCATATTGCCGGTCTCTCCACGTGTTCCGTGGAATTTGACGGGCCTGCCAATTACCGCCGTATCGACTGCTTGCTGAAGTTGTGCTTCTGCACACTGGCGAAAATAACCAAGCTGTTTGGCAATCATTCCAACAAACGCTTCCTGCTGCTGGCTGTCTAAACTCGCGCCCAGGAAGTTCTTTGGTGAATAGATTAACCGGCCCTTCTCCGGTGTGGCCAGAAAACGTCTGAAGCCTTCTTCACCAAAGGCAAAAGTACCGGTTTCCACTAACTGCTTAAGCGACAAATTCTGAACGGTGAGATCTTTTAGCAGTAATTGAATGGCGCGCGTTTGTAGCCCAGGGCGGTCGTGAAACTGACCGCGCAGGCTTTCTATTCTGTCGCTATATACCTGTTGCTCGTTAGGATCCTGAGCTTCATAAAAACGCTGCTTTTCTTTTTCGATTTGCTCACCGATAGCGCGCTGTAGTTGCGCCACTTTGGCTTCGACAATCTCATTGGGCGGCGTGGGCAATTCGTCCGGGTAATAAATAAAAATCGACGAGCGAATTTTACTCCCGTCTTTTACCTGAGGATCGAGTTTTACATGAGAGTGATGATTACCGTCAAAAAATACCACTTCTGAATTGGATGTACCGTAATCAATACCTATTGCCGCCATGCTTTGCCTGTATTACTGAGATTAACGTTTTGCTCTATCGAGAATGCGAGCTTGTGCATGCTCGTTGTTGCCAAGGATCATGACGGACTGATAATAAAGTGCAATCCATTTTTCTGCATTTTTGCTCAGTAATAGCGTGATTTGTTATGTTGATAATAGAAGCGAACCCATTGGCTAATATAGTTGGTCATCGGCCTGAGATTGAGACTCACGGTTACCGGCAGTCTCAACGAATGGAACATGAACGCGTGTCCCGTTAAGTGAGATTTTTCGACGCTGGGATCAAAAAAGCCCCGCATTTTCGTGCAGGGCTTTCTGAATAATGGTGCCTCGACCCGGGATCGTGACTCACGGTTACCGGCAGGGACACGCGGATTTTCAATGCAAATCACGACTTTAATACATTGATATAAATATATTTTTATTTTCTTTGCAAAAACTTTGCAAATTAACAATTATCCTGTTCTACTAGTGACATGGCTAAACAAATTGCTAGACACGACATCAATGACACGCTGTATATCTTCAAACAAGATAACAGCGAACGTTGGTATGCGCGATTCATACTGACTAACCACAAAAAATGGTTATGCAAATCAACTAAGAAGAAAGACAAAGATGAGGCTATTGCTATGGCTCACCGTATCTTTCTGGATCATGAAATACGTCACGAAAATAATGCACTCATCCAAAGCAAGAGATTCAAGGATGTAGCTGATCGTGTTATTGAAAAGCTCGAAGAACAATTAGAACACGGCGGTGGCAAGCGCACATTTAAAGACTACATTCGCGCATTAGAAAACTACCATATCCCCTATTTCGCTCGGACCTTCGTCACTTCCATCGATCAAGAAGCTATATCTAAATTCGTGGCATGGCGTAAGAAGCGAATGAGTAAACCACCTGCCTCGTCCACTTTATTGACACACAATGCAGCTTTAAACCTCGTTTTTAAAGAAGCTATCGAACAAAAGTGGATGATAGCAGCACAGGTTCCGGTACTTTCTTCAAAGGGTGAAGCCGGTACTCGCCGCGCTGCATTTTCAGAGGACGAATATGACGCAGTAATAGATGGTATCTACGAAAGCGAACGAAACGCTCACAGTGAAAAAACACGTCAGATTAGAGAGCTACTGTATGACTATTGTGAAATCGCGGTAAACACTGGCATAAGACCTGGTACAGAGATGGAAAGCATCACCTGGGGCGATATCGAAATAAAAACACAAGGTAGTAAAGCTCAGTTTTTCATTAATGTCCGCAAAGGTAAAACAACTAAACATACTGGCACACGAAAAGTCGTCTGTAAAAAAGATGTCATTGGCGCGATATCCCGACTCCGCGAAAGGTTTCCACATAGAACACCAAGCCAGGAATTATTCCGATTGGCTAATGGTGAAACAACACCACAGTTAGGAAAGGCATTTGAAAAAGTTCTTCAGAACAATAATCTAAAAGACTCACCACGAGGGCCAAGAACGCTTTATTCATTGCGCCATACTTATATCACGTGGCAACTGCTGGCAGGCACAAGCATGGACGTTATTGCTAAACAGTGTGGTACTAGTGTTGCTATGATTGAACAACATTACAGTCATGTAAGACCTGAAATGTTTGCCGACGAATTATCAGGTGTAACTTTCGATAAAACTAAGCCAAAGCCCGTTTCGAACAAAACACTAGAAAGGCGAGCTAAGAGTGCTGAACGCGACGAAAACCGTTTTAAAGAATGGGCGGCAGAGTACAAGAAACGTGGTTGTATTTAACTATAACTCGCCAGTCAAAGATAAACACGCCTCTTAATTTCAAAGGATTCATTCAGTTTAATTTATCTTATTTTCATCATTATAAAAAAATAAAAACATTTTAAATCAAAATCTTACGCGACAACTTATCTGTAATAATTTCCGTTTACTTAATATCTATTAAACAAAAACTATTATAGAGATTTGAGATAAGCAAATATCGGATCTCATCGATTATCTTCCTAAAGGCACAACCTTGGGAAGGATAATCAATGAAAATTCTATATGTCGAACAGTCAGAACGACAATTTGATCACTTTAAACGAAATATAAATGCTAATAGTAAATTCAAATCAAACTTAAAAGTTTTTACAACACTGCTTTTGGCTAATTTCATTTTAAGTCCAGAGCAAGTGAACGCTGAGGAGATGGTAGAAAGTATCGTCGTGACAGCAACTAGAAAAGCAGAATCTATACTAAGTGTACCAATAGCAATAGATACTTTGTCTGCGGGGAAAATTGAATCATTTGATGTAGACACTACTAATGATCTGAGTTCATATTTTCCGGGAGTAGAAATACGAGCGGTGTCTTCATCTGAACAGGCGAAAGCGTGGATTAGAGGGTCTGGCAGTATAGATTTTGCGTCAAACACCAATCCAACTGTAGGTGTTTACATAGACGATGTTTATCTCCCAAATACGTTCCAACATACCGCTCCTATTTTCGATCTTGAAAGAATTGAAGTATTGAAAGGCCCACAAGGTACCCGCTATGGGCGGAATGTAACAGGTGGACTAATAAAATATGTTACCGCTAAGCCAGAAGATACTTTCTCCGGCTATTTTGATTTAGGTGTTGGATCTTTCAATGAAATTAAAAGTGCAGGAGCTATTACTGGACCTATATCAGAAACAACCAACTTTCGATTTGCCTACAAATACGTAAATGATGATGGGTGGGCTTCAAGCCGGGCATCTGAACCGAAGGGCGATGGTTTTCCGGGTACACTTAAAAACAATAGCCTTAACGCTGAAAATTTACTTGCAACGAGATTATTACTTGATTGGAATCCGTCAACGCTATTTAACTACGAGTTAATGATACATTCTATGCGTCGTAGAGCTGACGGCGGAACATTTCAGTATGTAGGTATAGTAGACCCCGTAACTTATGAGCCAACTTGTGACCCTCGTTCGAGAATTGATTGCATCGATTACTTAGGTTATCGAGATTCTGACGGCGTTGGTGAGAGGGGGGATACCAGTGCTGGTGACCATGACTTTTTCGGCGATGCAAACTCTGACTCATATGGCCTCTACGGAAAATTAAACTATGATTTTCCTGCATTCAGCGTTAAACATATTATCGCATTTGACCGATTTAAAAGAGATAGTCAGTATGATGCCGATGGCGGCGCATATATGCTTTCTAATAATTACTATAAATCTAATTTCAAAACGGCTTCATCAGAATTTCAGATAACTTCAAATGCACAAGATGAGTTTGATTGGGATCTCGGATTATATATATCATCTGATGAACTGTCCGCAGACAATAAGTACGTTTTCTTTGGCCTAGAAACAGACCAAGAGTTTTATCAGAAACAGCTATCCAAGGCCATATACGGCAACTTAAAATATCCTTTAACATCAGGGTTGTATTTTCTATCTGGGCTTAGATACACAAATGATTCTGTTTACTTTGATCATTACAGTATTAGACCTACAGCACTCGATTTTGCCCCCGGAGATGTAGAAGGGTCTATATCAGATCAGACTTTTACTGATATTTCCTGGACTATTGGACTTCAGCAAGAAATTTCTGAAAATACAATGCTCTATTCTACTGTAAGCAATGGTTACAAGAGTGGTGGTGCCGGAGCAGGATTCGGAGATCCTGGCGAATTTAATAGCTACAAGCCAGAGGATTTAATGGCCTATGAAGTAGGGTTTAAGTCATCATTGTTTGCAGGAAGAGTTGTCTTAGATACCGCTTTTTACTACTACGATTATAGGGATATCCACGTTTTTGATGTTACATCCAATCAATTCGGTGGTCAGAACTTTATAGTAACTAATGCTAGTAAGGGAATTTATAAAGGAGGCGAAATAGGAGCAAATATAAATCTTAATGATTATAACTCTATTAACCTAGGGTTATCATTTATACACGCGAAATATACCGATTTTATAAGTGCGAATGGCGAAAACCTATCAGGTAATGATGTTCCTTTCGCGCCTCCATTGAAAGTAGTTATTTCATATGACTCTTGGTGGAATCTATTCTCTGACTGGGAAACAAACCTCAATTTACGCGTTAGCTATACTGACCGCGTCTTTCACGATGTTAGAAATAATCCTCTATTAACAGCAGATTCTTATTTTTTATCTGATATTGCGCTATCAACAACCAGAAATGATGGAAAGTACAAATACTCTATTTCTATAAACAACCTAACGGACGAACAATACAGAGTTCAATCTTTTGATTTTATAGAATTTGGCTCAGTGACACATGTCCCCAACAAGCCCCGAAATATATCAATAAAATTTAAATACAACTTTGAATAAGGAAGGAAAAATGGATTATTTAGATGTACCTGTAATTGACTTTTCAAATGCATATTCTGAAAAAATAAATGAAAGATTTAAGTTAGCAGAGGAAATAGGAAATGTTGTTACAAACATTGGTTTCTTAGTACTGTCAAACCATGGTGTAAACCTAGATGTAGTTAAAAAAGCTCAACAACAGGTTTCTGCCTTCTTTTCACTCCCAACTGATAAAAAGAAAGAATTCTCGCCTAAGAGTAAATCCTACTATCGGGGGTACTTTGGCATGGAGACTGGAAACCTTGGAGCTACATTAGGCGATAAAGAGGCTTTACCTGACTTGCGAGAATACTTCACGTTAAATAGGGAGTTAGGTCCCGCTTGTGACGATTATTTCAAAACAGGTTTGGCTCAAGAGATATTTATTCCGAATATTTGGCCCGATAATACATTGCCTGAATTTAAAAAAGCATTACTAGAATATTATCGAGAAATGGAAGCTCTTGCTGAACGAATAATGAGAATGTTTGCATTATCTTTAGGAGTCGACGAATTTTGGTTTTCATCAAAAATTGATAAGCATATGACAAATCTAGTTGCTGCAAATTATCCAGAGCAGAAGAACTCATATTCTCCGTCTCAAATTCGAGCTGGCTCCCATACTGATTATGGGTCACTTACTATTCTTAAAGCAGAAAATAAGCCGGGACTTCAAGTTAAAAACAAATTAGGTGAATGGAAAGACGTGCCAATTGTTGACAATAGTTTTATTGTTAATCTGGGGGACTTGATGTCTTATTGGACTGGAGGTAAATGGGTTTCCAATATTCATCGCGTCATAAATCCTAAAACAAAGGACTCGAATTCCGATAGACAATCAATAGTCTTTTTTCACCAACCTAATTTTGATGCTGTCATCGAAACAATACCAGGATTAGAGAAATCATCAAAATACCCTACGACGACAGCTTATGAACATCTAATGTCAAAAATTAACAAAATGAACAAAACATCAAAATTTAATGAGATTGGAGAATAATATGATTATTTACGAACCACCAAAAGCACCAAATAAAATTCCTTTAATTGACATAAGTGACTTTTATTCTAGTGATTTAGAAAAGCAAAAATCAATTGCGTGGGAGCTACATAAAGCGGCTCGTGAAACTGGATTTTTCTATGTGGAAGGACATAAAGTCCCATTAGCATTAATGGATGCGCAACTCGATTTGGCAAAGAAGTATTTTTCTCAACCAGATGATGTGAAAATGGAATGTTACTCCAAAAATTGGGAAATTGTACGTGGGTATGAACCTATAGCTGCGCAAGTTTTAGATGAAGGCTCCCCCGCAGACCTGAAAGAAGGTTTTGTTATCGGAAATGACCTGTCACCTTCGCACCCTTACGTCTCAAAAAAAGTGCCCAACTGTGGGCCTAATCAATGGCCTCACAGCCCAACAGGTTTTAAAGAACAATATAATGAGTATTTACATCACGTTACAGGCTTAGCTAAAGATCTGATAGAAATACTCGCTTTGTCTCTTAACCTACCCCGAGACTATTTCGCTGAAGGACTTGACGAACCAATGATTTTTTCTAGGTTATTACATTATCCTGAGCAGCTAAATCATGGAGAGAAGAATCAATTAGGAGCTGGTGCACATACAGATTGGGGAATGCTCACAGTTTTGTTACAGGACGATATTGGTGGGCTGGAAGTGCAAAATGCGGCTGGAGACTGGCTAACGGCTCCTCCTATACCAGGTACATTTGTAGTTAATTTGGGAGAAATGATCAAAGTACTAACTAATGGTCTTTATCACTCGAATATGCATAGGGTTTTGAACAATAATTCAGGCCGGTCACGTTATTCATGCCCAACATTTTTTGACCCTGATTATTTTTATGAAGTCTCCTGTGTATCTACGTGTATGCCAAAAGATAATAATCCAGATTATCAACCAACCACCGTTGGTAAACACATTGCGTACATGTATAGCAAAACATATGATCTTTGAAATAATATAGTGAATTAAAAATGAACTCCTTGTCTTATTTAAATATATTTTCGAAAGATATCGAACGCCTTAGTAAATTTTATTGTGATATTTTTGGATTTAAAGAAATAGAAGAAAGTAGATCAAATTATTTCATAGGCTTTGATACTGGTGTATCGAAGTTAGGGTTTAGTAGTTTTGACGCTTACGATTTGTTAGATATCCCGAAACCGGTAAATGAAGTAAAGGAAACCCACCACGTAATTACATTTGAAGCAAATAATATTCAAGAGGTTGACGAATTAACTGAAAAATCCATTGCTAACGGTGCAACACTCCTAAAATCGCCATTCAATACCTATTACGGATGGTATCAGAGTGTTTTACAAGACATTGATGGTAACGTTTACAGAATATCAACCATGTAAGACATAGCCACCGAAACGTTGATTATTAAGTTTATGATAAGATAGGCGGCTTAATTTATTTTGCCGCCATTTTTGACAGAATCATATTCCGAAACCCAAAGTTAACAGATTCATATTGAAGTCATAATCATTACTAAAGAAGAGCAAAGGCTTCATGCAAATATCTTTATACAGCAGCGTTATTGTAAGTTTGTTCGCTACAAATTTGTAAGCGATCAATATAGACCGTTGTGATTCGTTTAGTGTTTGAGGCTATCTTCGTTTAAGGAGATGCGTTCTATATC
>CATMRP010000016.1 GCA_950073835.1 uncultured Alteromonadaceae bacterium | reverse complement strand
CTCTGTAGCAAAGCACTTATAGTGTTACCTGCACTTCAGGACAGTAATCCAAAAATATCAAGCAGGAGCAACACACAAATGAAAGCAAAGATCCTGTTGCCTCTTGTACTTGGTTTGCCGGTTTCAGCGCTCGCTGACGACCTGTTTATTTCCGAGTACATAGAAGGCAGCTCAAATAATAAAGCGATAGAAATTTACAATCCCACCGACAGTGCCATTGACCTGACGGGCTACCGTCTGGAAATCTATTCGAATGGCGGCACTTCCGCCGGTACCACTATCGCCTTATCAGGCTCACTCGCGAGCGGCGATGTATATGTGGTAGCTGATGATGGCGCTGATCCAGCCATTCTGGCGGTTACCGACCTCACCAGCACCAGTTCATTTTACAACGGTGATGATGCAGTGCTACTGGTTAATGGTAGTGCTGTGGTAGATAGTTTCGGTCAACTCGGGGTCGACCCGGGCAGTTACTGGGAATCAAACGGCGTCAGAACACAAAACAGAACCCTGGTACGCAAAGCGTCGGTTACTGCCGGTGACATCACTCCTGAAGATGCGTTTGATGTATCGCTGGAATGGGAACAATTTGCGCAAGATTATTTTGCCAACCTGGGCGCTCATAGTTCAGATGGCGATACTGGTGGCGGCGATGACGACGAAGATTTAACCGATGTGTGTACCAACTGTCCGGATCTGGATAAGGTCGCAGATGCGGCGACTTTCGATCCGGTTAGCTATTATGCACCGGTACAAACCGAAATTGACGCCAACTCGCCGGTTGAATTTATCAAAATGGCACTCAACACGGTTATCAGTGCCGATCATACCGTACTGAGCTACAGTGAGGTCTGGACTGCTTTAACCGAGACCGACGAAGACCCTGCTAACCCCGACAATGTAGTATTGTTCTATTCCGGTATTTCACTACCGAAAACCAGTAATCAGTCTGGCGTGAACAACGATGATTTCTGGAACCGCGAGCACGTTTGGCCTAATAGTCATGGCTTTGGCAGTGACTCCTATGAAGGCTATACCGATATTCATCATCTGCGTCCTGAAGATGTCACGGTGAACAGCTCTCGGGGTAACCTTGATTTTGATAACAGCGACAGCCCACTAACAGAGGCGCCGGAAAACCGCATCGACGGCGATTCTTTTGAGCCCCGTGACGCAGTAAAAGGCGACGTGGCGCGCATGATGTTATATATGGACGTGCGCTATGAAGGTTCGGGTAGCGATAGTACACCTGATCTGGTGCTGGTGAACCGCACTACCGGCCCGGGCGAAGCGGCTTTAGGGCAACTTTGCACCCTGATTGCCTGGCACAATGCCGATCCGGTTGATGCAGCTGAAGCGCAACGCGCAGACACTATTTATGAGTACCAGGGTAACCGCAACCCCTTTGTGGATCACCCTGAATGGGTAGAGTTACTGTATCCGGCTGACAGCTGTGATGACGAGCCTACCGACCCTGAAGAGCCTCCGGTAGATCCGGAAGACCCACCAGTCGGTGGCGCCAGTCCGCTTATCCTGACCGGTGTTATTGACGCCGATCTGAGTGGCGGATTACCTAAAGCGGTTGAAGTCTTCGTGACCCGTGATATTGCTGACCTTAGTGTGTGTGGGATCGGATTCGCCAACAATGGTGGTGGTACGGATGGCCAGGAATACACTTTCCCGGCTGACTCTGCCCAGGCAGGCGATCGCCTTATCATTGCTTCAGAAACCTCGCAATTCGGGGTCTTTTTTGACAGCGCACCAGACTACAATAGTGGCAGCGTGTCCATAAACGGAGATGATGCTATTGAGCTTTTCTGTGATGGTGAAGTCGTCGATGTGTTCGGTGATCCGGACGTCAACGGTGACAATGAAGCATGGGATTACACCGATAGCTGGGCGTATCGTCAATCTAATACTGCTGCCAGTACATCCTTTAATGCGAATGACTGGATCCTGCCGGGACGTTCGGCATTAGATGGCGAGAGCACCAATGCAACAGCCGCAACCCCTTATCCGTATAAAACCTTTACTGCAGTGCAGCCTGAGTTATTTATCTCTGAATACACTGAAGGCAGTGGCTTCAATAAAGCACTTGAAATCGTCAACCTCGGTTCGCAAAGCGTTGATTTGTTGGCGCACAGCTACGTGATCAGCGTGTACTCAAATGGTGGCACCAGCCCGTCATTCAGCGTCACCCTGAGCGGTAGTATTGCCCCTGGCGATGTATTTGTGGTTTCTCACCCTGATGCAGACGCTCCACTTCCTGAGGTGTCAGATCAGGAAGCATCATTGAACTTTAACGGTGACGACGCAGTGGTCTTCTTTAAAGATGGCGAAGTCATTGATGCTATCGGCCAGGTAGGTGTAGATCCAGGTTCTGAGTGGGGCACCGGTGATACCAGCACCAAAGACAATACCCTGCGTCGCCTGCTGTCGGTTACTACCGGCGACACTAACGCAGACGATACCTTTGATCCGTCTTTGGAATGGGAAGGTTTTGCCAATAACACACTTGATCACTTCGGTATTTATGGTGACGGTGATCCAGGCGATCCTGACGAACCCGGTGAAGAATTTGGTGTCTGTTATGACTCAGCTACCTACATCAGCGCCGTACAGGGCAATACCGACACCTCACCACTGAGCGGACAATCCGTGATTGTAGAAGGTGTGGTAACGGCTGTATTCCCTGATTTAGGCGGTTTCTTCATGCAGGAAGAAGACGCTGATCACGATGCCGATCCACAAACGTCCGAAGGTCTGTTTGTCGAACTGGCAGACTTATCTGGCCTGCAGGCCTCAGACGTTATCCGTGTTCAGGGTAATGTGGCAGAACAATATGGTCGTACTATTTTGTCGGCTGTCACTGAGTCAGCAATCTGTGGTACAGGATCGGTTACAGCGGCTGTTATCAGTCTGCCAAAAGCAAGTGCCGACAGTTTTGAAGCGGTAGAGAATATGCTGGTTGTGAACGACACTGCCTGGGATATCTCTGATACCTACAGCTTTATTCGTTATGGTGAAATTCTGGTTTCTAATGGCCGTCTTTATAACCCGACCCAACTGTTTGATGCAGGCAGTCAGGAAGCCATTGATTACGCTGAGTTTAACACCCTTAACCAGTTAATTATCGACGATAACCGCGACGGCTCTGATAATTCGGCCCCCTTGCTTTCAATTGGGGATGTCGGTCCTTATAACCCGCTTCGCGCTGGCGACAGTGTGACTCGCGTAGAAGGGATTATGGATTATGGCTTCAGTGCGTATCGCATTCGTCCGATAACTGATGTTACCGTGGTCAATACCAATGTGCGTAATGATGAGCCGGTTATTGCCGACGGAAACCTGCGGGTTGCCAGCTTTAACGTATTAAATCTGTTCAACGGCAATGGCGATGGCTCAGGCTTCCCAACCAGCCGGGGCGCCGACAGCTACTCTGAATATGAGCGTCAACTGACTAAAATCGTTAATGCGATTGTGGCTATCGATGCCGATGTACTGGGCTTAATGGAAATCGAGAACGATGGCTATGCCAGCACCAGTGCCATTGCGCAACTGGTTGCTGCAATTAATGCACAAATGGGCGCTGGTACCTACGAGTACATCAGTGTGGGTAACGGTATTGGCACCGACGAAATTGCAGTGGGCATTATTTATAAACCTGCCGTAGTGACGCCGGAAGGGGCACCTGAACTGCTGACTTCAGCGAACAGTATCGTCGATACCGACGGACCACTGTTTGATGATTCACGTAACCGCCCTTCACTGGCTCAGGCGTTTGTTCACAGCGAAACCCGTCAGACCATTGTAGTGGATGTTAACCACCTTAAATCCAAAGGTTCCAGCTGTGGCAGTGGCGATGACGATACCACTACCGGCCAGGGTAATTGTAACCTGACCCGTACCCGTGCCGCCCAGGCGCTGGTTGTTTGGTTAAATGACACCTTCCCGGATATGCCGTTTACCGTGCTGGGTGATTTGAACAGCTATGGCATGGAAGATCCTATTCAGGTACTAACCGAAGCGGGTTTAACCGATACCGCCCGCACTATTCTGGGCGACACTGCTTACAGCTATACCTTTGATGGTTTAGTTGGCAGCCTGGACTATCAGTTGGTTAATGCAGCTATGGGCGAATGGCTGATAGATGCTACCGAGTGGCATATCAATGCCGACGAACTGAGCATTCTGGATTACAACGAAGAGTATAAAACTACCGACTTCCTTAATGAGCTGGTGTTCCGCGCTTCAGATCATGACCCGGTAGTGGCGACATACCAGTTGGACATGGCCCCTCTGCCAGGCGACATGGATGGTGACTTCGATGTGGATCTGCTTGATATCCGTGCCTTCCAGATGGCTATTGTGCGCCGCCAGCCACTGGGCAGTGAGTATGACTTTAACAATGATGGTCTCGTAAACATGCGTGATCTGGTTGCCATGCGAGCACTGTGTACTCGTCGTGGTTGCCAACCTTAATTGAACATGGAGTAACAAATAATGAAGAAGTTATTATTAACCCTCGCCAGTCTGGTTGCGTTTAGCAGTCAGGCGGCAGTCATCTCGGTAGATCTTGCCGACACCAACATTGCGGTGGGCGACACCACCACCGTAAACATTACCGGTGAGTTTGACAGTCAGACTGAAGCTTTTGATTTTGCGCTGCTGAGCGTGTTTTTCGATAACAGCTCGCTGCTGGTTGATAGCCTGAGTTTTGCCTCTGATCTGCCTTCAGACGATGTATTCTTTGACCCTTATGTGGAAATCTCTGCCAATGCGGGCGATGTCACTATGGGTTGGTACAGCTTATTTGCTGGTACATATACTAACCCGGTGGCATTTTCACTGTTTAGTTTCGACGTAACGGCGACTGCTGCAGGTGTGTTTGATTTTACGTTCGACCCTTCAGATTTGCAGAGTTTTGACTTTTTTGACTCAGCTACCTTCGCCCCTATCGCTTTTGAGCTCAGCGAAGCCAGCTTAACCGTAACCGACGCTGTTGCAGCTGACGTTGCCGCGCCGCAAACAGCCCTGTTGTTAGGTCTGGCACTAAGTGGTCTGTTGGTTGCGCGTCGCCGCCGTTAATCAGGCTTACTTTAACCATTTGAAACCCCGCATCAGCGGGGTTTTTTATTATCTGCCCCGACCTTTTTCTGATCGGGTGAGCCTCACATTCCGTATCAGCGGGTGTACTCAAACAATCAGCACGCAGGTTTCAATCACTCAACGGGTTTGTTACCCTGCTGGCATGCTGCCTCAGACCATTTCAGGATTGAATAATGAGCAAGGCCAGGCTCCTCCGGTTAGCACCGTTACTTTTGTTAGTGTCCGGCACGGTACAGTCAGCCGATGACTTCCCGGTCAATATCGGCGGCCATGTGCGCCTCAATTACAGTTATCAGGACTGGCAGGAAGTTGAATTACGTGACGGCTTTGGTTTTGAGTCATTCAAATTAACGGTCTCAGGTGAAACTGACCAGTTCAGCTATAAAGCGGACTACCGCTGGTATGAAAATACCGACTTCAACACCGTGCGCTATGCCGACCTGACTTATCACTACGACGACCGAACCAGTATCTCGGCCGGGCTCACCAAAGTGCCTTTCGGTTTATTGCCCTTCGCCTCAAACAGTTTCTGGTTTTCGATTAATTACTACCTTGGTTTTGAGGATGACTACGATCCGGGCGTGGTAGTGAACTATCAAAAATCTAACTGGGATATCCACGCCGGTTACTTCTTTAATGATGACTACAATGATGCCGGTCGCTTTGGTCGCTACTCTTTCGATATTGCCGATAACGGCGAGTATCGCAATCAGGAAGACGGCCAGTATAACCTGCGGGTAAGCTATACCGCCGGGTTAATCCGTGGCGCGACGACCGAGTGTGGTGCGTCCTGGCAAGCTGCTAACGTACTAAATCTGGATACTCTGAACGAAGGTGATATGAACGCTTATGCCCTGCACCTTCGCCATACCCAGGGCCCGCTGGGCGTTGCCCTGCAATATACCGATTACGATTACGATCTGGCCGCACCACAAGGTCAGGCAACTGACCGTCTCGCTCTGTCAGCTTTTGATTTTCCCTTCCTTACTGCCTCCAAAGCGCATAGTTACACTGCGGCAGTGAGTTATGAATTACCGTTCAGAGTAACCGGCCTGTCGCCGATTAAATGCTATTTTGAATACGGTGCAGTTGAGCCCGACGTAGCGGCAGGTTTGCGTTCAACGCAATGGGTCAATGGCTGCAGTTTTGGCTGGCGCGCGCTGTATTTTTATGTGGATAGCATTCAGGGCAAAAACATGTGGTTTTCCGGCGGTTCGGGCATTGGTCTGGACCTAGGCGGTAATCAGGACTCCACCCATCGTTTAAATATCAGTTTAGGCCTTTATTTTTAGTGACCGTTATGAAGAATTTTATTTTAATGCTGTCCCTGCTTTTTGCAGTGGTAAATAATGCCTCAGCTCACGCGTGGCGCACACTCACCATTGCCACCACTGAATATCCGCCCTATACCTCCACTGAAATGGAGCACAATGGCTATATCAACCATATTATCAGTGAGGCGTTCTTACGGGTTGGCGTGAAAGTAGAATACCAAACCATGTCGTGGGAAGATGCCGTAGCTAGTGCCAAAGACGGCCGCTATGACGCTGTGTCATATGCTAACTTCACCCGGGTTTACAATGTTGATTTCTGGCAGAGCGAGCCCATCACCTCAGAAAGTCTGGTGTTTACGGCTAGTGAAGAACTTCCTCTGGATCAGTGGGAAAGTCTGCAACAGCTGGAGCAATACAAAATCGGCGTCACCAAAGGGTACGCCTATACCGACGAACTCTTTGCGTTTTTTAAGCAGGTGCCCAATACCGTCACTGTTGATACCGACAAAGATGGTCTTAATGCGGTTATTGCCAACGAAATTCAATTGTTTCCCATCGATGAGCTGACCGCCTGGTATTTACTGGAACGGGATTTTACTACCTTCGACCGTGATGAAATAAAAATGCTCAGGCCTTTCATCTCTACCGTAACGACCCATTTACTGATCCCACGTAGCAGTGAGGACAGCCAGTTAATATTGGCGCTTTTTAATAAAGGTCTGCGCGTGCTGGCAATGGAAGGTAAGCTCGACCGTTATAAAACCTTATTGCGCGAAGGCTACTACCAGCATCCTGACAAACCGGTTAATTTTGACCGTCGCTAAACCTGAACTTGCGGCCTGCTATGGCAGCATTTTCAAAGCCAGTTCTCGGGTATGGGAAAGCAATTCTGCATTGCCGACGCTGCCATGACCGGGAACCACTCTTTGCACCTCGGGAAAGTATTCAACAACCCGGTTGACCGACTCCGGCCAGGCGCGTACGTCGCCTTCTGCGGTATACCCCAGCGAGAAGGTCGCCTGCTCACGAATAAAACAACCACCAAACAACAGGTTATGTTTTTTCACCCACACCACGCTGTTATCCAGCGTATGGCCAGGTCCGGGATAGAATGCTTCAATCATCTCTGGCACTACCCATGCGCTGTCGCTAAAGGTATGTTGAGCAGGGGTTTCGCCTTTTTGCGTTAAGTACTCATTGGTTAACTCAAATGTCCATGAGGGGATATTTCTGCTGTGAAAGCGTGCCAGATGTCCGCCGGCATCCTCGTGCGAATGAGTGATGACCACGGCCTCAAGGTCAAGCCCCTGCGAGTCAAGCCAGTTGAACAATGTATCCACATCACTGCTATCCCAGGGTGTATCGATTAAAACCGCTTTATGCGGCGCGGTTTGCACAATTAAACCATTGCCGCTCACCAGCCCGAAGCCTTCAACAGCGCGCTCAGAACGCGTCAGGTAAACCCCATCGCTTAACGACGTTACCGTGAGGTTCGCGGCCAGTGCCGCAAATGAAATGAACGGTATGATTAAAAGTATGGCAATACGCTGCCATAAAGCACGGTTTGGCATGGTTAAGTTTCGCTTCA
This sequence comes from uncultured Alteromonadaceae bacterium, assembly GCA_950073835.1. GTDB lineage: Bacteria > Pseudomonadota > Gammaproteobacteria > Enterobacterales > Alteromonadaceae > Alteromonas. Next base: position 42,572 of record CATMRP010000016.1, on the reverse strand, counting down.
GTTATTGTTCAGCCTGATTTTCGCACACTGCCTGCACAGTCATTGCAGAGATAACAGGGTGAATAGATTATGAAAAATCAACGAGTAATACAGACTATACTGGCTGCAGCGCTGATGTCACTGAGCTTTGTCGCTTTTTCATCGGCTGCCTCGGGCAAGGATGTATCGGTCCGTGAAACTATCAGTACACCAGAACTCAATGCCGCTGATAATGTTCCGACCCGCGTGAAAAAGAAAGATCTCAGTAGCATTGCCGGTAAATCCGGCGAACAGCTTCGCACGGCCACTCACAGTGTAGACTACTGGTTTTATGATACCTGGATGATACTGTATAGCGACCGCGACTACGATGGATACTACACCAGTTTCGACCTCGAGTTTGACGCCGACACTAACTATTACCAGGCACCGGTTTACGCTATCGTCTATCTGGGCACCAACGATTATTACGAAGCATTTCATGTTACTTCGGTATTTAACCTGTATAGTGACAGTAGTGATGACTCAGTGCTGCTGGAAAGTGAACTAGTGACCGGGTATCCAAGCAAGGACTATGATATTTTAATTGAGTTAATCGATGCGCAAACTGACCAGGTGCTGGCCATTATCGATGCTTATGAAGATGCTGACTTGTCTTATCAGAGTATGGAGAGTATCGACTACGACCGGCCGGTCACATCAGAAGTGGTAGTAGAAACCCACGCTGGTAGCTGGAGTTTGTGGATGAGTCTTTGCCTGCTCGGCCTGATTTTATGGCGCCGCAAGTAAGTAAGTAACCTAAGTCAACAACGTAAAACGGGGCCATGAGCCCCGTTATGCTTTAATCATTTATTAAGGACAGTTGCCTGCAAACCACACTCTGCCATCGGTTGAGTACAGGGTTGATGTCCCCCAGGTGGATCCTGCCAATGGATCATCCGAACCGCTGGCAAAGTAATTCGGTGCATAGTAGTAGCCTGTGCTGTAAGCACGGCCTGCCACTTTGTGGTAATAGTTCGCTGTGGTGTATTCAGCACAGGTAGCCGGATCACCACCAGAGCCATCGTCGCCGGAACCGTCATCGCCACCACCAGAACCCGTGCCGCTGCAGGCCTGAGCCGGACCGGTACAGGAAGCATCGTCATCCTGCCATACACACATGCCACCACTGTGGGTTTGCTCGGTGAGCTTAAAGGCGTTGGTTGAGTATTCCAGATAACAGGTAGAGTAACCGGTGTAATCAAGACGACCAGCGCTGATATGCTCATCAAGGGTAGCTATCACACCAGCATCAATGTCTACCGACAACTGTGTGTTACTGCTCAGGCCGCTGGCGTCGATAGCCGTAACGGTTATGGTCTGCACACCGCCTGGCAGGTCACAGGCTTCCGCGCTAAAAGACAAGCCATCCACAACGGCGTTTTGGGTGCCAGTTGCAAATGCTACTTCCACAGCGTTAAGATCCTGATTTTCGTCATAAACCGAGCCGGTCACCGTGGCACACTGACCATTGGCGTCTACCAGCACATCAGATAACACCGGCGCAGCAGGTGGCGGGGGCGGGCCAACACGCACACTTAGGGTGCTCGCTTCTGACACGGCGCCAACATCGTCACTGGCTGTCACTGTCACAAAGTACAATTCGTCTGGCAGGGTGGCCGAGGTTACCGAGAAACTATCATCACTCTGAGTGAACGCCGAATACTGATAGTTATCGCCATTATTATTGGTGATCTGCACATCAATAGTATCCACGTAGCCTTCTGCGTCGGTGGCGTTACCAGTGACGAGCAACTGACTGCCGCTTGCGGTAGCACTGACCGAAGATAACTGTGGAGGCTGATTACGATCGACTCGTTTGTTATTCTCGCTGAAGTATTCACCCAGGTACATCGCATAGTTAATGCCAGTGCCACTGACGTAGGAACCACTGGCGCCTGCGCCGCCCGACCAGGAGTGGTCCACGCCATTAAGCCAGATCATGGAAACCCGACCTTCCTGCCATAGATATTCTTCGGCCGTTCTTGAACCGCTACCAAGCAGATTGCTGCCCGGTAATTCATTTACGCCGTAAGCGCCCGCCATGCCTTCAGCGTTTTGCCGGTTATAACAGGTATCTACGGTGGTATCGGCATCACCATGGGCAATTGAGGCAATCTGATCGCTGAGTGAACCACTATAACTACCAGCGTATTGCTGGCAACGAGTGGCTACATCGGCATATTCACAGCTCCCAATGGCACCACTGGAACTGGTGCCAATGCTGGGCCCGGCGCTTACTCCCACGCCGGCAAAGACGTCTGGAGCAATACAGGCCGTGGTATTGGCAAAGGCCGCGCCGGAAGACAATCCCGCCACGTACACCTGGTCTTCATCAATGGCGTAGCCGCTGTTAGCTTTCATCGACGACACCAGCGACAGGATATTGGCATAATCGCCGGCGGTACGGGATTTTGCTCCCTGCCAGTAAGACCAGCAGCCAAATCCCGCTTTATTCATTGCATCAGGAACCGCAACCACCATTCCGTAACTTTCCGCAGCCTGCTCCAGGTTTGCGGAAAGATAAGCATCAATGGATTGTGTACAGCCGTGAAGTACAACTAACAGCGAGCGTCCCTGCCCGATTGGCGATAGCGAATCCGGAGTATAAACGTGTACTTTATTGAAATTACCGACAGCCACATTCTGTTGCCAGCTACCCGCCTGAGCCGGTAAGGCCAGCGCTACAGACAAAAGTGTCCCTGCAACCCGCAGTGCGTTTTTAAATGTCATGTTACCACCTTCTTCCTATTAGCGTTTACCAATGGTTAATTTATTGTTGATCATTTGTTAAAAAAATCCTGTAGCACTTTCGTACTGTGCGCAGTGGAAGGGGCGGAAACGGTCTTTTCGGCCTTAAACCAGGACCAAAGTACTAGATAGCACTAACCAAAGTAGCAAACGACAGACAACACCAGGCCGATTAACTGCAGTATAATGTTATTGATTTGTAAATAGTGTGCGGTACAGCTGAGCAATATGAATGCTTCCAATAAAATCACCCTGACGATTGTGCTGATTTTCACTGCGGTGTTCAGTGTGCTGGCGGTCGCGATGTTCTATCAGGCCAGAGCCGATATCAGCGATGAAGGCGAAGCCGCGCTGCAGCTGGCCGAAACCCTGGCGCAAGCCAATCTGGATAGCGACACACTGAGGGGCATTTTACACAACAGCCGTCACCTCACCGTAATTGACCAGCCCGAACATGCGGCTCAAAGGCCACTGACCGGCTCGCTTGAAAAGTGGCTGGCACCACCACCAGCAAGCACTACCATCCATGCAGTCTCGGGAGAATCCATTACCTTGGTCGCTAACAGCGCGGCTGAATTTGATGAGATTAGCGCCACCCTGGTGAATGTGTTTTTCATTTTTGTGATGGCACTGTTACTAACGCTTTTTACCCTGCGTTATGCTGTAAATACCCGTCTCAAGCCACTGGCCGAACTCTGTCAGGGACTGGATTGTATTCAGTCTGGCCAGTTCAGGTTGTCGGCGGCGTCGACCGATATTGCCGAAATACACAGATTAATTGAGCATTACAATAAGTTAATCGGCTCACTGGCCAGCAAGGAAACCCAGGTTGCGGGGTTACGTCAGCGCCTGTCGGCGCTGCAGGAAAATGAACGCAGGCTGTTGGCCAGAGAACTCCACGATAATCTGGGCCAACTCATCACAGGCATAACCGTGCAAACCTATATGCTTGAACAGCAAAAGCAAAACCCCGATTTTATTGTTAAAGCCTGCGCCACTATTCAGCAACAATGTGACGCCGTACATCAGGGAATGAAAGATTTAACCAACCAGCTTTACCCGGTCTTTTTAAACAAACTGGGATTAACGACCTCTATCGCACAGATGATCCAGACCTGGCAGGACATTCATCAGATTGAGGTAAGCTGGTTGCCCGATGCTGCCACCCTTGCCAGTAACCTCAACCGCGACACCCAGATTTATCGCATCACACAGGAAATATTTAACAATATTGCCAAGCATTCCCATGCCACCGAAGTGACCATTGGCTTAACCACTACCCACGACCAGCTGACTCTGTTTGTGCGCGACAATGGCCGGGGCTTTAATCGGCAACAATCAAAAACCGCCGGGCTGGGGCTTGAGTCCATGCATGAGCGGGCCTCTTTGTTGGGCGGTTCACTTAAATTTGACACCCATGCTGAAGGGACGACGGTTATGCTCATCGCACCTTTGCAATTACAGGATGATCGCCACTATGAATATTCTGATCGTTGACGACCACGCAGTAGTCCGCCAGGGCTACAGTGCACTGCTTACCATGATGCTGCCTGATGCCATTGTCAGCGAAGCCGAGAATGCCCAGCAAACGCTGAAAGCGCTGGCCGCTACAAACATTGACCTGATCATTCTCGACATCAACCTGGAAAACGCCAGTGGCCTGAATCTGGCCGGCCGGCTGTTAAAACGCTGGCCACGGCTTAAGATCATCTTTTTCAGTATGTTTGACGAACCCTCGGTAGTGAATCGTGCCATTCAGACCGGCGCCAAGGGGTATCTGAGCAAGCGCAGCAAGCCTGAGGTGATGGTTGAGGCGATTAAAGCCGTACTCAATGGTAAACGTTATATCGAACACAACATTGCTATTCGACTCGCCACCCACCAACTCAACGATGCCAGTGATAGTTGCAAACAGCTCACGCAACGCGAGTTTGACGTGTTTCTGGGTATCGCGAAAGGCCTTGACCGGGCTCAGTTAGCCAACGAGCTGAATGTCTCCAGTAAAACCGTTTCAAATACGCTCACTCAGTTAAAAGCCAAGTTACAAATCAGCACCCACGCCGAACTGGTGCACCTGGCGATTGAACAGGGCTACCTTAAAGTTGCCGTGTAGCCTGCATTACAGGATGGTAAAACAAGACTCAAGGAGTTCAATGGCCTGGCGGGTTTTAACCGGCATCGTTTGATAATCTGCGACTACGGCGAATACCTGATAATCCGGTAACTGCCAGTCGGGAAACAATTCCACCAGCTTGCCATCAGCCAAATAATGCTGCACTTCTTTTTGTGGTAAGACGGCATAGCCCAGTCCATCCACGGTGAACTGAATCAGCGCCTGCATCGAGTTGACGCTGAGCTTGGGGTGCGCCAGCAGATAACGTTCATCATCCGGACCGCTAAGCTCATGAGTTGGCAGGTGGTCGTACACAATGAACGGATGCTCTTTTAATTGCTCCGGGTGCGACAAAGATTGACCGGCTAGCCCATGGGAGGGAGCCACGCATAGTACCTGAGACCAGGTCGCAAGCTGATAGGATTTAAATCCTTCTTTTTCTACCGGCGCAAATCCCAATGCCAGATCGGCGCCGTTGGCAACGATATCCTCAAACCCTTCGCCGAGTGTCACCGCTACCGAAATACGCTCTGAACTCGCCAGTAATTGCCGTAATGGTTCACTTAGCAGCCCCCCGCCAAAACCTTCAGGAGCAAGGAGCCTGAGCTCACCGGATGGAGAATGAATCAACGCATCAATTTCCTGTTGCCCTTGTTGCGCAATGGCAACGAGCTCCTGACTGGTCTGGTAATAAATTCGGCCCGCTTCAGTGAGGCTCAGATGACGGGAATTACGATTGACCAACTGCTGGCCAATATCTTCTTCCAGCTTACGCAACTGTTGACTGATAGCCGACACGGTCATGTGCAACTGTCTGGCAGCCACACTCATGTTGCCGCAGTCAACAACAGCTAAAAAGACTTTCAGCGCACGCGTAAACTTACTGTTCATAAAAATTCATTTTTGCTAAAGACTCCGTTTAATATTAGTCGATTGCGCTTAGTTCACCTCGATTTTATCCTAAACAACAATCATTCTCACTCAGATTTTCACTGTTATATGCAACTTACAAAATCGTCCCTGGCACTTTGCTGTGCTTTCTCCTCCTGTAACGCACTGGCAACGCCTCCCGACACCGAAGAACTGGAAAAAATTGTGGTTACCGCTTCTGGTTCAGCGCAAATGCTTAAAGAAGCCCCGGCCTCAATCAGTGTGCTCGACAAAGAGGAACTAAGTGAAAGGTTCTATCGTGATCTTACCGACGCCATGACCGATATCCCAGGAGTCATCGTAACCGGGGGTGGCGATAAAGAAGATATCAGCCTGCGTGGCATGGGCAGTCAATATACCCTGATATTAGTCGACGGGCAGCGCCAGAGCTCCAGGGAAACACGCCCTAACAGCGATGGTCCTGGCGTAGAAGGCGCATGGATCCCGCCACTGGCAGCTATCCAACGTATCGAAGTAATCCGTGGACCAATGTCATCACTTTATGGCTCCGATGCCATTGGTGGTGTCATCAATATTATCACCAGCAAGACTCCCGAATCGTGGCGTGGGGAGTTACGTTTTGATGCCACACTGCAGGAAAGTAGTCAGTCTGGTAATCAGTTTCAAAGCAATTTCTTTACTGCTGGTTCACTGATCCCCGGCAAACTTGGCCTGCAGCTTTATGGTCAGGTATCTACCCGTCAGGAAGACGATATTGTTGATGGCTTTCGTGACCGCGAGAATAAAAATATCAGTGCCAAACTCGCATTTACGCCATACGACAATCATGAATTTGTCTTTGAAGCCACTCACACTGAACAGGAAATCTTCGCCACGCTCGGCAAAACGGTTGCGCCATTGGCCGAAGGCGAGTCATGCGGCCGCAGCGGTTGTCCTGAGTCGAGCCTAACCGAATATGACCGTACCAATTTGTCGCTGAGTCACACCGGTTACTGGGGCTGGTCAACGTCTCAGACCTATATCAAACAGGACAAATTCAACAACGATTCGCGACAAATGTACGTTAAGAATATTGATGCACAAACCATGTGGGCTATCCCGGTTAATGATCAGTTAAGTCTGAGTGCCGGTGGCGCCTATTTCGCAGAAGAACTTAACGACCTTACCAGCAACCAGATTTCAGATTTAGCGTTGGTTGACGGTCATCAGTGGTCGGTATTCAGCGAAGGAGAATGGAAATTAGCCGATAACTTTGCTCTGACAACCGGCTTACGCTACGACGATGATCAGAACTTTGGTGGTCAATGGAGTCCGCGTTTATACGGGGTCTGGCAATTGACTTCAGACACAATTGTGAAAGGCGGGATATCAACCGGCTTCAGAGCCCCCAACCTACGTCAGATAAACCCCTCATGGGGGCAGGTTAGCCGCGGTGGCAACATTTATGGGAACCCGGATCTGCAGGCCGAAACGTCGACCAGTTATGAACTTGGCCTGTACCAGGATATTGGCTCTGACACCACGCTTTCTGCAACTGCTTTCTACAATGAATTTAAAGATAAGATTACCCGGATTCAGTGCCCGGAAACCTTATGTACCGATGGTGTCAACGATTTCGGTTCTGCACCAACCACGTATGTGAACATCGATGAAGCGATTACCCAGGGGTTTGAGATCAGCATCGAAGCAGGCCTGACCGAGGGGATTGAGTTTAATGCTAATTACACCTATACCGACTCTGAGCAGAAAACCGGTGAATACGCCGGCAGCCCGCTCAATCAGCTCCCCAAACACCTGGTGCAGACGTCCTTGCGCTGGGCCATTAATGACATCACCAGCAGTTGGCTGCGGGTTCATTATCGCGGCGAAGAAAGTCAGCCGACGACCGGCCCTTCACAGGATAGTTTAATCGCGCCATCCTACACACTCACTGATTTGGGAATTAACTATCGCTTTTCTGCCCCCATTAAACTGGGCGCAGGTATTTACAACCTGTTCGATAAACGCATTGGTATGGACGAATACGGTTATGTGGAAGATGGGCGGCGTTACTGGCTGTCTTTAGCCTGGTCGTTTTAGACGCAACGAAGTGGCACGGGTTGCGCGGCGATTTGTCAGCATAATCGTGCCCTTCTTTTTTGATGTCACCAAACGCTGTAAACGCACCAACAAACCAATTGCAATTGATTCTCAATACCATTTAGATTAAGGTTCAACTTCGCAACTTTTAAAGCGATCAGGATATCATTTCAGGAGCATTAACTGTGTCACCAGCTACCCCCTACTTCTTGTCATGTGATGGCAAGGTACACCGCCCTAATAAGTTATTAAACAGGCTTATACAGCTAGCTCTATCATTGGTATTGATTGGCACGACCATCTCAGTCCAGGCCAATGAACTGGAAATCACATTGCCCACACTGGATGTAGCCGAATACCACGCCCCCTATGTTGCCGCCTGGTTGGCCGACGAGCGCGGTAAGCGCGTGGTGGATATTGCCGTCTGGTACGACACTGACATGGCCAATAACGAAGGGGAAAAATGGCTAAAAGATTTACGTATGTGGTGGCGGCGTAGTGGTCGCAGTGCCAGCATGCCCATCGATGGTGTGAGCGGCGCGACACGGCGCCCAGGCAAGTCGGTTATTGCTCTGGATGAGCATTTCAGCAATGTGCCGGCCGGTGACTATTTTGTGTGGGTAGAAGCCGCCCGGGAACTGGGCGGCAGAGAAACACTGAAAGTCCCGGTGTCCCTGCCGGTTACTCAATCTGTTCAAACCCGTGCTGAAGGTCAGCACGAACTTTCTTCGATAACATTACATATGGAGCCTGCAAAATGAAGAAAACACTGTTAATTGGAGCCATCGCACTGGCCCTTGCCCTGGCCAGCCCGTTCAGCCAGGCTCACCGGGTATGGATTAAACCATCAACCACTTCCGTTTCTGGCGACAGCGAATGGATCACCTTTGACGTTGCCGTGGCCAACGGTATCTTCCACCCGGATCACTTCGCCTATCCTGCCGAACGTTTATCAGTGGTTTCACCAAGCGGCGAGCCGGTCGACATTCAGAATCAGCAAAAACTGCGCTACCGCAGCGTATTCGATGTAGAGCTTACACAAAGCGGCACTTACAAAGTATTTAACGCATCACAGTCTTTAGTAGCATTTTGGAAAGATGAAGACGGCGAGCGCCATTTCTGGCCCGGACGCGGCAAAACCGGCACCGTGGAAGAGTTTTATAAAGCAGTGCCACAGGATGCGAACGAATTAAATGTTATGCAAACCGCCAACCGGCTTGAGACTTATGTTACTTTAGGCGCACCAACCGCTGGCAACAACAAGCTAACCGGCCAGGGCCTTGAGCTTAAAGCACTCACCCACCCCAACGATGCCTATACCGGCGAGCCTATTGATTTTCAGTTCTTTATGAGTGGTAACGAAGCACAGGGTACTAAAGTCATTGTGGTCAAAGACGGTGAAAAATACCGAGATACTACCAGTGATGTCGAATTAGTCGCCGACGAACAAGGAAAAATCAGTCTGCAATTTGACGAACCAGGCATGTACTGGCTGGAAGCCGAATACGAAGACGACAAAGCCAAAGCACCGGCGAAGAAACGCCGTGCCAGCTACGTGCTGGTATTTGAAGTCCTCCCCCTCTAAAAAATAATGGGGTCAGAGTCCATTATTTTTAAATGGCCGCCCCATTTTAGCGGCTTTGAGCTTGGTGTTAGTTAACGCTTCAACCTGACTGATAAAGGCTGAATCACCTAACACTAATTCGCGCTGTGAACAGCTGCGAATTTCTGCTAACAAATCAGCCTTGAGCGGTTGCTTAAATAATGACTGATAAGCTAAAAGTCGCGAACCTTTCGTCTCGCCTAACGACAGATATACCGGGTGCGCGGTGTATAAAGACGAGCTTTTACCCAAACCATTCATAGCAAAACTGGACCACTTATACCGGTGAGGACTCTGCACCATATTGGCCAGCACCGGATTCAACTCTATATATTGCTGTAGTCTCAGCAAATAAGCTTCGGAATTAACCAGTGACGATCTGAACCGCCCCTCCCATAAAGTCCCTGTGCGCTGGTATTTGTAGTTAAAAAACCGCACATACATCCTGCCAAGAGATTGCATCATCTTGCTTATCCCCTGATTATCTAGTCGAGGAGTACAAAGCAGGTGCACATGATTAGTCATCAGAACCCAAGCATGTATATCCACGCCAAATTTTGCGGAATACTTTTTAAGCCAACCAGTGTATGCAATGAAGTCTTTCTCATCATGAAAACACGGGCTTCGGTTGTTGCCACGCTGAATAACGTGTTGAGAAACGCCCTGCGGCGAGATGCGTTGATGTCTTGCCATTGTTCTGCCATCTTGTGAGTCTGCTGATATCTTATTCAGCAACTGAACAACAACAATCCTGTACCCGGCAAAACTGTTCGTCAGAACAGCTTAGTTGGGCGATTTGGCTGGTGATTTTTATAACAACTAATCGAAGGGGCAGCGGTAGGGGCCAAATAAAGTACTCTGACCCCATTATTTTTTAAGGGGCAGCGGTAGGGGCCAAATAAAGTACTCTGACCCCATTATTTTTTTACCAGCTGTAGGTGGCACTCAACATATAATTACGTGGTCTGCCCGGAAAATAGCGATCGCCACCAAACGACGTGAAATCGGCGCGTTCGGCGTAGGCGGTATCGAGCAGGTTGTTCACTCTGGCATACAGTGTGAGCTCAGGCGTTAACTGCCAGGAGGTACGCAAGTTCACTAATTCATGGCCTTCGTACTCGTGCAGATTCTCCGGGTCGGTGTAGTACTCGCCAACGTGGTTTAATTCTAGTTCGGCGCGCAGTTGTGGCGTGAAATTATAGCCTATGCGTACATCCGCCATGGTGTTCGGCGCAGTATCTATGTCGTTACCATTTATATTGATGCCACCCAGTTCCTGATTATAGCGGTAAGTGTGGCTTGCCAGGGTCGCCGCCACTGCAATATCCAAATTCTGACTGGCCTGCCAGCGTAATTCCAGTTCTACCCCGGTATGTCGGGATTGGCCGTCATTAACATTAAAGAAGTTACTGTCGCGAAAAATAAAGTTGTCTTTATCCATGTAATAGGCTGCGAGAGTATAGCTTAAGCCCGGATAATTACCCTTTACCCCAAACTCCACATTACGCACTTCTTCCGAATTGAGATCCGCCACCTGCTGAGCACGCTGCAAGCGGTACAGTTCGGTGGCCTGAGGAGCGCGATAGCCAAGTGAATAGTTTGCGTAAAACTGTGTATTGTCAGAATACAGATAAGTGGCGCCAAATTTTGGCGAGGCATTCGTGAAGCTGTCTTCACTGCTCGGCGGTCGCGAGTACCGACAGCCACCCATGCCGCAGGCTGTGCCATCTTCTCTTAACCGCCCCGAATTCATATTATTGGTATAGTCATAATGCATGTACTCGTAGCGAAGCCCGGCGCTAAGTAACCAGTTATTATTGCGCCACACCAGCTCACTAAACGCAGCAATTTGTGCAGCATCTACGTCATAGTCGTAGTGTTTGCCAGCCGGAATGGTTTCAACCAAAAAGGCTGACCCCATCGTGGACTGCTCCTGATACTGCAACAAACTTCCCTCCGTTTGCTCGGCATCAATTCCGGTATTCAGGGTAACACTGGCAGAGACGTTATGGGTCCATAAAGTTTGCACTCCCACGCCCTGCTGGCTGTTTTCTTCGCTAGGTTGCCCTGGCAAAAAATGCATTAAAAACTGCATATCCTGATCGCGAATGTACGGTGTAATCGATAACTTATCACCGTTAGCTAACTGCCACAGCGCTTTGGACCACAGGCGTAACGAGCTGGCATTACGAAAGGCTTCCGGATTTTCGTTTCCCTGCGCCAGCTGAGCGTCTTTATAAGCATCGGTACCGGTGATATAGCCGGCCGTTTCCTGTTCCAGATTGGTGTACGTCAGGCCGGACGTCAGCGTTAGTGTGGAAAATAGATGTTCATGACGAAGGTTGAGCTTTTCCTGATCGAGTCCTTCCGCTACACGATAGCCATTGTCGCGGGTCACGCTGGCGTTAATCCCCACACCGCCATCACCATAGTGATAACCAGTGCGCAGCTTCATACGGTTATACCCGTATGAGCCATAGTCATACCCGAGCAACCCACCACCATTAGTAGTGTCTGGAGTGATGACATTAATCACGCCATGCACGGCATTCGAGCCATACAAAGCCGAGCCCGGCCCTTTAAGCACTTCTATCCGTTCCGCCATTTCTGAATGAGCTTCAAATAACTCATTAATATTACAAAAACCCGCCGCACGCAGAGGAATACCATCTTCAGCGGTTAACAAACCACCACAGGCACCTGCCCCGCTAAATACCTGGGAGCGCAGCGCAGGCAGGTATTCCTGACCATTGCCTCGTTGCACCTGTGCACCGGCAATAAATTTAAGGACTTCTTCGATATGGGTGGGCGACACCAGGCTAATATCCTGCTCCCCAACGGCGCTGGTAATCACTGGTGTATCGCTGTTATCGGCTTCGATTCGGGAGCCTGTGGTGGTTATCCGTTCTATATCACTGGGGTAAGCGTCTGCAGCAGATTGCACACTAGTACTAAACGACACGCCAATAGTGCAAGACAAAAAGGTGAATGCAGGCAACCAACCGGATTGGGAAAACTTAGTCATGACTCATCTGTCTATTTGATTTACTGAATGCAGCCCGGGTTGGGCCGTCGCTCATGATAGACCTTTACAAGCCCTTGTAAAACCCAATCAGGCGGTACTTTTTGGTTTGTCAGACTAATACTTTGTACCCGGTTCACCCTTCCACGGCTAATGACAGCCGGTTATTTACCCGCTGGCAGCCAGCGACTGATTGCGCGATAGATAGCAAACACTATTGCCAGGCCGGATGCGGCCATCGACAGTAACAGTAACGCATGAACAAACATGCTGCTCCAATGGTTGTGATCATGCCCTTCATGGGCCTGAGCAACAAAACTCATCCCTAGCGTTAAAAGCGCGATAAATAAGAAACGCAGAAAAACACGTTGCATGATTATCTCCGTAGCGGCTGCCCTAAGTGAATTGAAACAATGTCATTATACTGACTAGGAATTTCAGGCGCTTGAGCTGCCGTAGTATTCCCGAAGCTACCATGTACGTATTCAAACTGATGTAATCGCCGGTGGGCTTGTTGACACCGCAATGCCAAACCAGACGCCTGGCTGTATCTATCTGCCAGCGCTATCAGTCGTTGTTTCACATTAACTAAGTTTTGCCAGGCCAGGCGCAAACTTCCCTCACGCTCATAAAGCTCAGCAAGGTTTTGGTAACTTATTAGCAGAGCATCGGTGGCACAATGGGAAAGGGGCCACGATTTTACCAACAACTCGGCTAAATCAATGGCTCTGAGGTAATACACCAGGGTTATCAGCGTATGATGAAGGGCAAAATTATCATTGCCCGTGGCAATAACCTTTCGCCATTTTGTATAGGTTGTTTCGAGCTGACTCATGCCTGCCTCCGATTTAGTGTTTGCTGGTGCTAACCTCGAAAACAGCATGTCTGGATTGCACAGCCGCCGATTGCTGATAACTCAGTGCAATCACTAAGTCGGCTACCCGGCGCTGCATAGCAGTTTGATATTCTAAAAGACCAAGCGCCTTATAGGCATCGCAAATTAAACTCGACAGAGCAAAGGCTTTTTCGATAAATAGTGGATTCTGACCTTCATCTACCTCAAGCAAAATAGCGGTGATATCAAAAGCACAACCTAAATAAGGTAAGCACTCCCGATACTCGCCATCGTAAAACAAGGTAGTCCCCTGAAACTCATCCCTGGCTAAAAAATTGACCGCTTCGAGTGGATGGCTATAAACCCAGTCTGCATGTTTGGCACATAAAAAAGAAATTTCCATTGGCATGTCCTCCTGACTTAACCATACCCGAATCTCACATCATTGCAAATGATAATTATTTGCATTAGCATGAAATTAAATTCAATGGACTAAAACGATGATGGGCATGACTCCCGCATTTGCAATGATGCTTAAAGGCTCAACAAATCTGCAACAACAAATCAGAACCGGATGCAGCCCGGATGATCCAGAGCTCCTCCAACACTATATAAACTTAGCCCTCGACAGTGCAGACGCTGCTGAGGCATCGTCCGAGAAAATTCGTATCTTGCTGGCCTGTGCGTCGCTTTTGCTCGAGACAGCCTGCGACCACCAGGTAGCGCTCAACTGGCGTCACCTGTGTCTCGACCAGATTTACCGGCCTCTGCTAAGGGCCGAAAAGACAAGTACAACAGCCAGTGATCACTATCGAGTGAGGCAGTTTAGTCTTCAGTTCAGGCTGCTCACGCCGACATTCTTTTAACCAAGGACATCAATCATGAATACACCAACTGAAACAAGAATCGAAAAGGACAGTATGGGCGAACTCGCAGTGCCAGCCGACGCACTGTATGGTGCCCAGACCCAGCGGGCAGTAAATAATTTCCCCATGAGTGACCAAGCCATGCCAGAGGCTTTTATCAGATCGTTGATCACGGTAAAAAAAGCAGCAGCGCAGGCTAATGTCTCATTGGGCACACTAAACCAGGACATTGGCCACGCCATTGGCAAAGCCTGCGATCAACTGCTTAGCGACAAGCAACTGATGGTTCATTTCCCGGTTGACGTATTTCAGACCGGCTCAGGCACCAGCACCAATATGAATGCCAACGAGGTGATCGCCAACCTGGCCAGTCAACAGTCAGGTAAGGCTATACACCCCAATGATCATGTTAATTACGGTCAAAGTAGTAATGATATTATCCCCACCACCATTCACGTAAGCGCAGCGATTGCCCTTAAACAGGAGTTACTGCCGGCACTGAGTCATCTGTACAGCGTAATTGGCAGGAAAGCCAGTGAAGTAAAAGATGTCTGTAAAACCGGCCGAACCCACTTGATGGATGCCATGCCGGTTCGCATGGAACAGAGTTTATCCGGTTGGCAGGCACAGATATGCCAGCAGATTAAAACGTTAAATGCCCACCAGCCGGCAATTCAGACCTTGGCCCTGGGTGGCACCGCAGTGGGCACCGGTATAAATGCGCATCCAGACTTTTCGTTTTCGTTTAATCAGGCGCTGACAGAACTTACCGGGATCCCTTTCCAACCGGCAGACAACTTCTTTGCACTAATCGCTTCTCAGGATACTGCAGTCACCTTGTCTGGTTTACTTAAGTCAACCGCGGTGAGTTTAATGAAAATAGCCAACGACTTGCGCTGGATGAACTCTGGCCCCTTGGCCGGTCTCGGTGAAATCGCTTTGCCTGCCCTGCAACCCGGTTCATCTATTATGCCTGGTAAGGTTAACCCGGTTATTCCTGAAGCTGTCACTATGGCGGCAGCCCAGGTGATGGGTAACGATACTGCCATCACGGTAGGCGGCCAGTCGGGTAACTTTGAACTGAATGTGATGCTCCCCATGATTGCTAACAACCTGCTGAACAGTTGTACTCTGATAGCCAACAGTGCCTCACTGCTGGCAGACAGTGCTATCAGTGGCTTTGAGGTATTAAACGACAACCTTGAAGCGGCGCTGGATAAAAACCCTATACTGGTCACCGCGCTCAACCCGATCATCGGTTACAACAAGGCCGCAGAAATTGCCAAGCAGGCCTATAAAGACAAGCGTCCAATTATCGATGTCGCAGATGAAATGACCGACCTTTCACGAGCAGAGTTAACGAAGCTGCTCGATCCCAGAAAACTCACCGACAACACTTTGTAATGGGTACAGTCAGTTAACAATACGGTGACCTTTCCCGGCCCGCTCGCCGCATGTTAAAACACAGTCAAAATACTGCGTCAAACATCTCCAGTCGCGGCGGGCCGGCGTAAAAGTCACGGGACTGACCAGCACCAGCATGGGCCTTCCTGAACGCGTCAGACTTTACCCAGTTATCGAAACTGGCTCTATCGTCCCAGCACACATGGGTTGCAAACAAAGTATAATCTTCTTGTGTTGCGCCTTGCAGTAAATGGAACGCTGTAAATCCCGGCACGTCATCCAGGTAGCTTTCCCGCTGTCGCCACATGTCGATAAAAGCCGCTTCACTGCCTGTCTTCACCTTAAATCGATTCATTGCAATAAACATTTGACTGCCCTTTTCATTAAAATACCGAATTACGTGGCCACAGGCCTCCTGCGGCATAACCACCATTTTGAATCACAAACCAACGCTAAAATAACAGAATCTGGCTGAAATGATGACCGACGAATAACGCTGTGCATTGTTGAACCGCGTATCTTTGACTACCTGCTTCTGCGCTCTCAAGTACCAGACCAGCTAGTGATGTGGTCGGCTCCAGATAAATAGCATCACGGCAGCCAGCGTAATCCCCTGGATGATAAGGAGTGACGGACGTAAATCCATCAATATGGAAATGGCATATACCACAACCACAGAGACTGTGGCAGCGTATTTTGCAGCAAGACTAATGGCACCGCTGCGTTGCCAGTCTGCTATTGCTGTGCCGAAGACCCGATGATTGACTAACCAGTTATGGGCGCGGTTGGAGGAGCGGGCAAAACAGTACGCCGCCAGTAACATAAAAGGTACCGTAGGCAATAGGGGCAATACCGCACCAACAACTCCTAAAACCACACTGGATACGCCCAGTAACAACCAAACAAGACGCATCACTGACAGGCGGGAAGGATTACAACATTTTGGCTCACTCACATGGACACCTTTAATTTCCTTAAACCCTGGTAATCTTCGCGACTGACGAGGCTTGATCAGCTAGTGATAACTGACTGCAGCCATCATAAACCAAAGTACACGCTTTGCGAGTAAAAAACTGCTGGACTCAACTCAGCACCTATCTGTAGTTTAGCAGCCACCTGGTATGCTGTCAGTACGGTAACAAGCTGAAATTGTGATGAATATCAACAATAAAGGTAGTGGTTGATGAGTCAACCTGGAGAAATAAATGAGAGCTGGTTTATACACAAAAGAAGGTGCACCAGCGTAAGCAAATCCACTGTGGACGATACTTGCCAGCACTTGGCAGGTAACAGAAGGCATGCAGGTATTCAGCTAACCGCCCTAAGCGCCGGGCGATTAGCCGAGGAAGGCTCAGTTAATGATAAATGCACCCTTCATGATGGCAAAGTGGCCAGGGAATGAACAAAAGAAGGTGTAGTCTTCACCGGCAGTTAACCCGGCAACATCTACCGTAATGGTGTCCTGCTCTCCGCCGCCAATAATTTTGGTGGCTGCGATAATACGCTCATCACCTGGTGGCAGGTAATTGTTATCCGGGCCTGCTTTCAGAGCCCCGTTAACGATTTCCTGAGCGTCGGCAGTAGTGGATAACACCCAATTGTGGCCCATGTATTTTTTATCCAACTGTCCGGTATGTTTCAGTGTTACCGCAAAGGTATCGCAAGAGGCAGGCACAGACATTTCTTTTATGTTGAACTGCATCATATCATTACTTTCGATGGTTACTGCGCACTCATCAGCCAGGGTAAAACTGCTAAAGGCTACTAACAAAAAGGCTAAACACTTTTTCATAGACATACTCTCATCTGTTAAATGAGTCTATATGTACCACCCGGCCTAATGGATTAACATTATCCCTTAAGTCGCATCTCTACTACTTATGAACTACTGCCTGAATAGTATTTACTGTAAGTGCCGCCACACGAGCGCATTGTGAGCTGCGCCTTAATAGGTATCACGGTGATAGCGCTGCTCATCGATTAGCTGCATTAATGCATCGTCACCGAGTACTTCAGTTAGCGTTTGGTGCACTGCCTGCCCCATCCCCTGGTGGCTGCCACATACATAAATATGCGCTCCCCGGTCGATAAAGTTTTGCAATTCTTCGGCTGCCGCTACCACTATATCCTGAACATACTGCCTGGGTTCGCCCCGCGAATAGGCGTGCTGAATGTTTAGCCGGGCGAATTTAGCTTGCCATACATCAATGGCGGCAGGGATAACATTATCCAGTTGCGGCGATTGCTCACCATAAATTAACCAGATATCAGCGTTACTGTTAGTGTAGTAGCGTTTCGCCAGTTGGGCCCGGATCCCCGCCAGGCCACTACCCGCACCAATGAGCACCAGCGGCACGTCATGTTGTGCAATATGACACAGCGGATTGTCCTTCACGTAGGCACAAAACGGCTCTTTATCGCCCGCATAAGTTGTCAGCCAGCCGGAGCCAATACCT
Organism: uncultured Alteromonadaceae bacterium; assembly: GCA_950073835.1. GTDB lineage: Bacteria > Pseudomonadota > Gammaproteobacteria > Enterobacterales > Alteromonadaceae > Alteromonas. Next base: position 24,534 of record CATMRP010000016.1, on the reverse strand, counting down.
GGCGTGCCATCCGGGTGATATTGTTTTCTGACAATCAGTTTAAGCTGCCCTTCTTCAGGGACAGAAGCAATGCTGTAACTGCGCAAAGGTAACAAAGGCATGCGCAAAATGTGTTGTTCAGCGTTCCCTGATGCAGGTAAATCAGTCAGTTGGCGGGTTTGCAACACCTGCGCAAGCGGGGTTGGCGTACCCTTTACGGCAATGATTGTATCCGGGCTAAGATCATGCTTTTGAAGCCATTCAGCCATGGCTGCTCCATCGTTATGGGGCCGCACGTCAAGGATATCACCGGCCTGCCAAGTGGGCAGCGCCTGAACGGCATTCAGCGTCACCATGAAGAGTTCCCGGCGGTCTGCCCGGTTGATTTGCTGTTGGGTGGTAACCCGCCAGGTATTCGCCCTAAGAGCACTCTCAGCCCGCTCAAAAGTCTCACTCGACGAGGGCTGCGACTGAGCCCGGTCGACTTTTTTGAGAGCAGCGATGGCCGTGGCACCGGATTGTTGTAGTGCGTCATCGAGTTGCTCACCAAATGCACAAAACGCCGGATACTGACTGTCACCCAGCGCGATTATCCGATATGAAAGAGGTTGCAGTAATGCGCTGTTGTGCTGTTTATTATGCTGTTGCAACGCCCGGTAAAAACGCCGGCCGTTATCCGGTGGCTCGCCATCACCATAGGTACTCACTACAAACAGTGCATCGCGTGCTTTTCGCAAAGTATCAATGGCCAGGTCATTCAGGGCGATGACTTTTACCGGGCGCTCTGCGCCGAGCAAATCAGCCTGATATTCGGCCCACTGTTTTGCCGTGCCGGTTTGGCTGGCGTAAGCCACAATAAAAGCGCCGGAGGCCACATGTCGCCGGTCTCGTTGCCGGGCGTAATGGCTAAAAATCATAAAGCCTACCCAAGCGCAATAAACCAGGCACAGGGCAATGGCCAGCAACAGGCGTTGATTATCTGTCATGCAAACGGCTCCCCGGCTGGCATCAATGGATAAAAGCCAGTGCGATGACTACAGGGATCAATAACCCCAGCGCGGTAACAGGCCAGGTTGACTGCTTGTGAGAGGCCTGTTTTACCAATAACCATAACCCGGTCAGGGTAAACACAATCATGGCGATGGCTATCACATCGATAAATATAAACCACACCGAGCCGGTATTACGGCCCTTGTGTAAATCATTAAAGTAAGCAATCCAACCGCGCTCTGTAGCTTCATATAACAGCGCTGCATCATCCACGTTAATCGCCAGCCAGCGATCGGCGCCCGGTCCCGGCCAGGCTATATAAAACTCCATACCATCAAATTCGCCTGCCACATCGGCCGGCACACTAATGCTGTGTTCACTGGCCAGCCACTGGCGAACCGGTTGCGGCGCAGGCATTTCTGCCATGGGTAAATTATGCAGGTGCGTTAACACACTGGCGGGTACTTCACTTTCGATAGTGGTAACAGAAATCGATGCAGGGATCACTGCCGCGTGATTAAGCGTAATACCGGTAACGGCGAATAACAGCATGCCCACCAGCGAAATGGCAGCACTGATCCAGTGCCATTGACGGGCCGTGCCCAGTGATAATCGCATAACGAAATACCCTTATCGTGGCTATGCAGTGTGTACGGCAATCCCATGGGTAGCAACAACAAAATCGCCCGGGAACCTCAGAAAAAGTAAATGATAACCATTTTTGTTTAGGCGTCAACACGCAGACAATACACTGGTCTCGGGAATTGAGGTTTTAAACTTTATCCGGGGTCAATTGGCTGGAGTAGAGGGATGAAATGAGCAAACCTGACATTACCGCAGATGCTGCCATAACAAACATCCACGGTATCAATCAAAGCCTTCAGGCGGGGCTAAACTGTTGGTTGAGGTAGTCTATAATTTGCCTGGATTCATACAGCCACTCTTCCCGGCCATCACTGTGCTGGATTCGTAAACAAGGCACCTGCACTTTGCCGCCGCCCTGGATCAGTTCTTCCCGATGCGGTGAGCCCTGCACGGCACTGCGCTTTGCTATGGGCACACGCAGTTTATGAATAGCACGGCGTGTTTTGACACAAAACGGACAGGCAAAAAAATGATAAAGGGTCATCCCCTCGGCTGCCTCTGTAACCTTTTGCTGTGCCTCCGGCGTGCGCTTTACCCGGCTCCAGCGGGTTAATACATCGGCGGATACAATCACCAGACCAAGCGCATTGCGAACAAGTTTAACCATCATTACCTGAATGTCCTCGGGTTGAAAAAAGCACGCAGTATAATATTTTTAACCGTTAAACCAAAACCGCGTGTCGAGAAAAAGCGTGGATTAAACCCGTGAACAATTCATCGGTAGAAAGGGTATCGGCAAGATGGCGATTTAAACAGGTATGGGCATTAAGCTTAACCCTGTCTGGGATGTTATTGAATGCGTTACACGCATTCACAGGCGGTATAATGCTCTCCAACACATCGTCAATAAGCAAACAAGCATGTGCCAGCACAACTCTGCGCCCTCCCGGGGCGGTCAGTACGCGCTGCGCTGTGCCTACAATTTTCTGACCGTGAATATTCAGGTTATAGTCGCCATCACAATAAGCATGGGGCGTAGGATGAATTTCGGCGGTAATATTCAGGGAGACAAAGAAGTCGAGCAAACTATCACACAGCAACTGGTAAGCGGCTTTAACGGCATAAGACTGCGCTGCTGTTAAGGTATACATGTGAGCAATATTGAGCATGGCCGGGCTTTGTGGCACCGGCGAACCGCCTGAGCGGCGCTGCAGAATGTCCCAGCCCCGTTGAGCGAGCCATTCTCGTAACGGCTCGGTGGTCTGCCATTTTCTGCCTGCCGGTAAAACAATAGCGGGCGACGTACATCGCCACAGCAATAAGGCCTGGCTAAAGCTACCCTGTTTTACCTGTTCCAGTAGTCGTTGCTCTTTTTCCATTGCCTTAACACAGGTAGTGGCTGGCAACCGAACTACCCGGTACTTTTGTTTATCGCTCATCAACGTTGCAGTAAACCGTGAATACCCTGGTCGAATCACACCACATTCCAGCGGCGCTTGCCAGCACAATTGAGTTGCGATACAGCCTTGCTACAAAAGCAACTTTGCGCCTAGCGCTGCGAACTGCTAAATAACGCTTTCATCTGATTTGCCAGCTCGACAAACTTCTCTTTAATGGTGCGTTTAAGGCCAATATCCACGCCCCCCATTACCACAATACCTTCCACGGTAATGGTTGGCGCCTGGCGGTCAGCAATGGACGGGGCTTTATTATCGAGACCGCCCATCAAACAAAAAGCTTTGGTTACGACATTAACGTTTTCCGGTACTTTGATATCAATCCCCCCCATAATGCACAGGGTTTTGATGGTGACATTGGGCGTGGTAAATTCGGCATCGGTGAAGTCAATATCGGAGCCGCCCATAATATTAAGCACGCGAATTTCGGCCGGCACTTTCCAGCGTCCTGACCGATCCGACCCGCCCATAATATTGATTACCGTTTCATTGTCTGGCACGTCACCCGCACTGTAATTGATATTAAGTTTTTTCTCTTTTTCGCGGGTGTAATCGCCGTCAACCTGCATGGTGAGATCCGCTGCGAGATCGGCAATTTCCTGATGGTCCTTGCTGGCCATCGCTTTATCCAACCGACGTTCAAACGCATCGGCCGAAATCACTCCATGACTGTAGTGATAAATCAGCTTATCGATGACTTCTTCCCTGACCTGCTCGATAGGACGATCTTCTAGTTTAACCATCACGGTGGCTCCCTGTTTTTTCAATGCCATTTAAACTGCGTATTTTAAAGCAATTGTTGCGCCAGGATACAACTCTATGTTTTTCAGTAATTTAAGAAAAACAACGCAAAGATTAATAAAGCTTTATCACTAAGTGTTGGTCAAATCCCCCGCTTTGTAGTCTGTTTGGTAAACCGTTCATAGGGCATGTCGATTAACCGTTAAATCTGCTACATTACGGAGTTTTACGCAGAACTTTTTATCAACAATAATGCTTATGTCTTCAAATTCTCTTTCCAATACTGCACTTCGCTCGCTGTTTTTCGCACTGGTACTGGCTGCCAGCGGCTGTAGCGGCACTCCATCAACCATCGACAGTGAGGTCATCGTTGCCGAAGCAGACACCTTCGATGTGATTGCACCGGTTGTTGCAAAGCTCAATAGCCAGTACGGTGCCGAAAACGTACTTATTGTTGCCGATATTGATAATACCCTGCTAACCAGCGCTACCGATCTGGGTGGCGATATCTGGTATCAGTGGCAGCGCGGCAAACTGGCTGTTAAGCCAACGCCGGAACAACAGGTGAGTTGCTTGTTTGAAGACACTATCAGCCTGCTCTACGAACTGGCGCCAATGAAGCTCACCGAACCTCAGGTTCCTGTGCTACTCAACAACTGGCAGGAGGCCGGTAATACCCTGCTGTTACTCACTTCCCGCGCGCCGAAAAATCGTCCGGCAACGGAGCGCGAACTGTTACGCCATGGCATAGATATTAGTCAGGCAGCACTGACGCCGGTTGATAACGCTAACCCGGTTTACCGGCAAAAACTTGAGCGTGAAATGAGCTACAGTCGCGGCCTGATGATGACCACAGGAATGAACAAGGGCACCATGCTTAAGTGGCTCTTAAACACCACCGAACGCCAGTTCAACGCCATCGTGTTTGTTGACGACTCACATACCAACATTGAAAACATGGATAACGCCTGGCAGCAGCACAACACCGATATGCGGATTTTTCACTACACCCATGTAGAAGCCGAGCGCATAAAGTTGCAGGGGCAGGTACTAACAGAGGTGCAGGCGGAGCGGATGGCCAGCGATTACGCCAGATTAATGGCAACCATCAACACTGTCTTTCCAGACAGGTCGAATAACGGGCAGTGTTTAAATCGCTAAGCCATTGCTGATTGAGAACTCGACAAGATTAGGTTAACGGCTCACCGGGTGGGCCGCCAGCCACGCATTAACCTGTGATTGCACTCTGCCACCAAGCATATCACCGCGACGTTTCATTTCAGCGCGCCATGCAAGATCATCGATATTATTCTCTGCAGGCTGGGCTTCGCGGGATTCCGCACCTGAATACAGATAATAGTCGGCAATAGTATGAAACGGTAACTGGCTGGTAAAGCGCGCTGACAGTTGATCGATAGGCTGCTTACCCATGGGATCGCTCTGTAAATCTATAAGTGTCGGCACGCGATAGTCCTGAGTGAGCGCCGGCCCCATATGCGGCCATATTGTTGCGATCTGAATGCCTTTGGCAGCCAGTCGAGCCACCAGGGAGGTAAATTCACGCTGTTGTGGCGCCAGTGCTACCGGCTTTTTTATTTGATGAAAGGTGCCAAACAGCAATATCCCTTTGCGATTCTTTTCGAGTACTTGTTGTTCGATTCGCGTCACATAGTCGGCTTCGCGGTTGCTGGCTAGCTGCTGCCACTGCTCACTTGTTATAAGCTGCCAATTGAACGCGGGCTCGGCTAACACAAGGCGGATTTTTTTCTGATGTTGTTGATTATATTCATGTAAGTAAGTCATCAGGCGTGCATATTGCAGCGTTTGCCAAGCCATAAAATAAAGCGTATTGCGCCATATTTTCTGGCGCTCGGAAATAGCAATATTTCTGCCATTGAGAATATATTCATCTGCCATCCGCTGATACTGTGAATTACCAAACTCTACCACTATGTCGTCAATTTGCTGTGCAACCTCAGAGGTTTCGAGAAGCGAAATTAACATGTTAACCGGCCGTTCAGAGCCGTGGATATCTCCCAGTGCAACGAGTTGGTTGGCTGCCAGTAGCGCCACTACCTGCCGGGGTATTGCGGATCCCTGTGGTGTGTCCTCAGCATGCACCAGTGTGCTTACACCAGTGCTGCATATAAAGCCAAACCACAAATTCACTAATTGTTTGTACTTCTTGCTCATTACTTGTGTCACTTACAGTCGTTGGTTTATGGCGCCACGATAGGCATCAATAGCAGGCAGTAAACTGCAAATCAGCGTCGCCAGCAGTATCGCACCAATCACCATGGCGGTGTGCAGGGTTAACAGATTGGCCGATATAAACAGGCCGTAATGGCTGGCTAACCATCCTTTGGCTAACGCAAAAGAAGCAGAGACCAAAACCACCGCGATAATACTTGCAGCACCCGTAAGCAGCAGGGCTTCTGTTAAAATTAAACGAAATATCGTTCCCGCTCCGGCACCAATAATTCGCAACACTGCTATTTCCTTTTCTCGCTGCTGCATTGAAGCCAGTAACATGGTGGATAAACCGAATAACGATGACAGCATGATCAGCAGACTAATAAAGCGCAACAAGTTTTCCACACCTGCCATCATCTGCCACATCTCAGTTAATGCGACCCCCGGCAAAATAGCCATCAGACGGTCATTTTCGAAGTTGTTTAGTTCTCTTTGCAGGGTAAAAGTGGCGAACTTACTGGTGAGGCCAACCATCACTGCGGTAACGCTGTCGGGTTGCACCGCAGGGTTAGCTACGTTATCCGGCTGATGTAATACGCTATCAAGCTGCGCATGCGGCAAATGCATAGCCTCAATACCCTGCAATGAAACATGCACGGTTTTATCCACCGGCGTACCGGTGGGAGCCAGGATACCGGTAATGGTAAAAGGTGAGTCGTCATGATTCTGAAAGCTCACCGCGCCAAGTCCGTGAGCAATCACTATGTCATCACCCAACTGATAATTAAGCGAACTGGCCACATCGGCGCCCAGCACCGCACCAAAAACCCCTTTAAAGGGCTCACCCTGGCTAAACACTAACGGCTGCTTGTTACCAAACTTATAGTGGTCAAAATACTGCTGGTTAGTTCCGAGCACGCGATAGCCGTGATGAGCATCACCTAAAGAAATCGGGATAGCCCAGTTTACCTGCGGATGTTGTTGCAACATATCATAGCTGGCATATCTGATGTTATTGGTTGGGCTCCCCATCCGAAATACCGTGTAGAGCATCAGATTTAACTGACCACTTGGCGCGCCGACGATGAGGTCAACATCCGAAACCGTTCGGTTAAAACTCTCCTGGGCCTGTAACCTCACGTGTTCAACACTTAACAATACACTTATGCTGATCAGCAGCGACAAAAGGGTTAGAGCCAGTGATTTACCACGACTACGTAAACTACTTAGGGCAAAGGTCATTAACACGATGAAGCCTCCGCAGTTGCGGTAAGTGCACTGATAGCCACACTTTTATCCAGATACTGACTAAGGCTCTGGTCATGGCTAACAAAAATCAAAGTGGTGTGATGTTGCTCGCACAACTCGGTTAACAGCCGCATAAACGCATCCCGCGCGTCGGCATCCAGCGCCGAAGTGGGTTCATCCACCAACAGGATTTCCGGTTGATTGATCAATGCCCGGGCAATCGCCACACGCTGTTGCTGCCCAACGCTTAACTGACTGGCCTGTTGGTTTAACACCTCTGATGGCAACTGCAATGCGTGGATCAGCGCGGCAAGTTGCTCCCGGCCCGGCTGACTGGCGCCGGCAAAATGCGCAGCCAGGGTAATGTTCTGCGCCACGGTTAAATGACTCACCAGGTTAAACTGCTGAAAAACCACCCCAATATGGCGGGCCCTGAATTTATCACGCTTGCCCTCACTCAGGGTTGAAAACGGCTTTTCCAGCAGCGTAACGGTGCCGGTATCCGGGGTAAGGATACCGGCCAGTAAATTAAGCAAAGTGGTTTTTCCTGAGCCTGAGGGCCCATATAAAAACAGGCGCTCTCCCTGAGCTACCTGCCAGTGAGGAAAGCTCAGTCGGGAGTCACTTTTGGGATACTGATAGGTCACATTGTTAAGGCTAATCGCCTGCACTGGTTTTGTTTCTGGCAATGTCAATTTTCACTACACCTTGTTGTTGCGTCCAGATTATACCCTTCGCGAATGAATTGAAACGGTCACTCATCCTGACTTAGCGACAAAGAATCGAGGAGACCCTTACACTGGAAAAAAAATGTTATAACATAACCAAAACAAACTATAAATTGGACAGTTTTACCTATGACAGCAGCCTGCCTTGCCGTTACCAGGCTTTACAATCAATTTCGCCTGCAGAATGTCAGAGCGCGATTGCTATTGGTGGCAATAATAATCTTGCTTGCACCAGCCCAAAGTGAAGCGGTTCAGTACCGGGAAGTAGAATGGACAGAATTGATGCCGAAAGAGGATCTGGCAGCCTTGCTTGACCCACCGGATTTTCTCAATGGCATCGAAGATGGTTCACAACAAGACTCCGTCTCGGCACTTAATCAGCGTGAAATTACCGATCAGAAAGCTAAGCGGTATCGAGAAGCGTTAAGCTCAACTCAACCCATCGCTGAATTTGATCAGCAAGCCATCAGAATTCCAGGTTACATCGTACCATTGGCGCAAAATGAAGAGCGCAGAGTCACGTCGTTTTTTATTGTCCCGTATTTTGGCGCCTGCCTGCACATGCCGCCCCCGCCGCCAAATCAAATTCTGTTTGTTAATTTTAGTGACGGGATTGAATTACAACACCTGCAACAGCCTTTCTGGTTTGAAGGTAAGCTCGAAATTGAGATAAGTGAGCGTGATATCGGCACCTCTGCCTACACCCTGCATATCGACAACTACCAACTTTACGAGTAAATCACTATGAAAAAATCACTCCTTGTGTGTACCGTTTTCAGCGCTCTGTCCGCCAGTGCGTTTATGGCTTCAGCTTGTCAGATGCATGGTAATGGTTTCGGTGCTTTTGCGGCTTATCATAACAATAACCGCTATGAAGCCATGATGAATCAAAGGGAAAACTACCCAAACGTTACACTGGCCAGAAGGGCTGTGGTCAAAGTGGGAACGCAAAGCACACAAAATGTGGGCATATCAGTGCCACTAAGTTATTGCAACGTGAGCCTGACGGTCAGTTCCAGTGATGATATCGAGTTATTGTCAGCACAGGATTTCAAACTCAGCGCAGTATCGGACAATTACGATCTAGCCTTTACGCCATCCCGACCCGGCACTCACGAAATAACCATAACACTTAATGCTATTAATGAAGGCGCGGTGTTTAGCACTACCCGTACCCTGATAGTCGAGGCTGGATGAAGCGACTCCCCGTTGTTGCATATGTTGTAATCATTGTTGTAGCGGGGCTTACTGGCGGGCTCACCGGACGGTTATTTTATGCAGATAACCAGCCATTCAAGGGTATTTTGGGTGCGGCAGAACGTCAGTCACTTTACACTACAACCGATGCTAAGTTACTCAAACACCTTACATCTACTCAGTTTAGTCCCTTGGGTTGGGCAGATTTACTACCACCAGAAGAACGACGGCTACTCAAAAAATATCAGACAATTCCTACCGTCCCCATGGAAGAGCAATTCTTAACTGCTTTGGTAGCCTCGCAGGACAGAGCCTACCAAAGCACCATGCGGTCTACAGCGCATGTAGCGACTTTGGATGGTAATGCAGTAACAATTAACGGCTTTATAGTGCCGCTGGAAGCTGATAGTGAACGTAAAGTGCTGCGCTTTTTCCTGGTGCCCTATTTCGGTGCCTGCCTGCACTTTCCACCGCCGGCGCCCAATCAAATGGTCTATGTAGTGAGTAAGGGAGGCTTTAAGATGGCCGATATTAATAGTGCCTATTCGGTTTCCGGCATCCTGGGCAACGCCATGTATGAGGATCCGTTAGGCACTGCAGCCTACGTGATGAATGCGGTCACCATCAGCCGCTTTAACGGCCAGCCCGACGACCTCAGAAACCACCAACAATACAAATAATGGGGTCAGAGTACATTAATAGATTTATTAATGTACTCTGACCCCATTATTTGTTATTTCACATCGCATCCAGCGTGAGCAAGAGCCGTGGCTGGCTGCTCTCTACCTGCCGCGAGCGATGTACCAGCGGCGTGTGTTCATTGCCTGTCCACATTGAGCCTTTCAGTAGCGCAACCTCTCCTTCCTGCAAGGTACGGATTTGTTTGCTGTGATCATCAACATCACAAATCAGCCGACCATCCTTAATGACAATACACTGGTTAGGTAGCCACTGCGTACCGCTACCGTTATAGGTCATCACCAGGCGGCAAGGCACCCGATCGAAATGAAACTTCGGGCACATGGCACTGTTAAGTATTCGCAAACGCAGGCCTACTAACTCAGTGTCGAACAAACAACCAAACATATCCACCAGCGCCGCCACGTCTTCACTTAACGCTGGTTGCCACTGGCTGAGTGAATAATTCGCCTGCAGTATTTCTGGTGCTTCATTAACCGGCACTTCTTCTGTGACATTAAGCGTAAGCCCGGCGTTTATACCCTGCTCTACCGCTCGTTGCACAAATTTTGCCAGTGGTCTTTGCCACACTGCCATGTTGACCTGCGGCTCATAAATATCGGCCAGTACATCGGCCTGACCACCAAACGCTTGCTGCGGCATTGCCACATCAATATCACGACTAAAGGAAAATGCAGTACTCATGCTCAGGCCTCCCAGGCTGGAAACGGGTCGGGTAATAGCTGCCAGCCAGCGCGCCCTGCTACCAGCATTTCATCGTCTAGCAAACAGCTGTCCAGCGCTTCACGAATAGCTTGTTCATTAAGATCCTGACCAATGAACACCAGTTCCTGACGCATATCGCCAAAAGGCTCCTGCCACTGTTCCATTATGGATTGGCGGTACTCTTCGTCTTCGGGCCAGTCTTTAGGATCTACCGCTTTCCAGAACATCCCCCCATAGCCATAACGGGCAATGCCGCCAGCCTGGCTCCACTGACCGGCATAAAATGGTCGGCTGGCCAGCCAGAAATAGCCTTTGGAACGAAGCAGCTTGCCGTAGCCGCGCTCGTTATGCAGAAAATCATAAAACCGCTGGGGATAAAAAGGCCGCCTGGCGGTATAGGTAAAGCTGCTGATCCCGTATTCCTCGGTTTCCGGAATATGCTCGCCGCGCATTTCCTTTAGCCAGCCCGGTGCCAGTTGCGCTTGCTCAAAATCGAACAAGCCGGTCCCCAATACCTCTTTCACATCAATATTCCCCTGTGAAATAGGAATGATTCGGGCCCGGGTATTGAGCGTGGTTAAAATGGCCTTCAGCCGGGTAATGGCTGCTTCATCCACCAAATCGGTTTTGCTGATCAGTATGACATCGGCAAACTCCACCTGATCAATCAGCAAATCGGCAACGCTTCGCTCATCGTCTTCCCCCAGTGACTCGCCGGCTTCCTGCAGGTATTTCGCTTCCTCGAAGTCGTTAGAGAAATTCACTGCATCAACCACGGTTACCATGGTATCGAGCTGGGCAACATCGGCCAGGGTGACGCCGTCTTCATCCTCAAAGGTAAAGGTTTCGGCTACGGGCAAGGGCTCGGAGATGCCAGTGGATTCAATTACCAGGTAATCAAACCTGCCGCTGTTAGCCAGCTCGCGTACCTCGATTAACAAATCTTCCCGTAACGTACAGCAAATACAGCCATTGCTCATTTCCACCAGTTTTTCTTCGCTGCGGTTTAAACTCACCTCGTTTTTAAGCACCGCCGCATCGATATTGATTTCACTCATATCATTAACGATCACCGCTACGCGCAGTCCGTCGCGGTTGTTAAGGATATGGCTCAGTACGGTGGTTTTACCGGCGCCCAGAAAGCCTGAGAGCACCGTTACCGGTAAACGTTTTAGATTGTTCATACCATTTCTCTGCTTGTCTTTTGCATTTTCTGACTTAACTGATAGTTGCGTAAATGGGCGTAAGCGATAACTAATGAGGCCAGAATGGTGGCACCGGTTTCACCGAATTCGCCGAGGTAATCGTGGCCATACAGCGCGGTGAGAAAGAGAATAGCCAGGCCTGTTAATCCGCTGCCCAGTACGCTGTTTTTGTGGTGGTGGCGATAACCTGCAGCCAGCGCCGCCAGCCCCACAGGAAGCACGAAAAACAGGATAATCTGATGAAACAGCTCGTGACTGTCGGCAAACAGTGCGCCAAATGATGGCAGGATAATTAATAGCAAAGGCGTTGCAAGGCAATGAATCACGCAAAGCGATGACAGCGCAATGGCCAGTCTATCCCCGAGGGTTTGAGTTCGTCCCACGTCAGGACTCCTTAATAGTTGTATCGGAATTCGGACTACAGTTTTCGCACAGCCCGGGAATTTCTATCGAGTGGCTGGATAACTGATAGCCCAGCCGGTGTATATGATTTTGGATCGTTGCCGCTTCGCCGCGTTCAAGCACCAGTTTTTGTACTCCACAGCATTGTTGGCAGGTTACATATAGACATACTGAGTTGTCGTTTCGCCCTGCAGCCTGCCCCCGAGCTAAAAACTTATTCACCGAGTGCAGATGCGTTACCAGATCAACCGACTTAAGAAAGTCCAGTATCCGGTACACCGACATGGCATGTATGGGTTTGTGAGCAGTTTGATTGTATAAATCCACGATTTCATAGGCAGATAACGGCCTGTCGGCTGCGGTTAATACGCTCAGTACCTCTTTGCGTTTGGGCGTTAATCCATTTAACGTATTATCATCGTCCTGCTTTTGGCATGTTTGCGGGAGCGCCATATTTACCCTGCCTACCAGACCAATTCTCGTTTTGATGGGGAGAGCTCGGTTTGCCCCTGACCTGCATTCACAATCCACTGCGCCTCTATCTCGCCTAGCGAAGGCGCCATATCAAACAATCGGAGCGTCAGGCTTTGCAGGTCGCCAATGCATTGCAACTGATAATGTAACCTGACATCGGCGTGAGATGCCTTGTGCTCTGTGTGAGCTTCGTGCTCATGCTCACCTTCGTGGTGACCGGCTCCCGGTAGATTCACCTCCTTCTCAGCTATCTGACAATCGCCGCCTCTGGTGGTAAACACATTGGCAGGGGAAGCTAATCTTTCGGCAATGTGGCGCAGGTGTTCTTTGTCCCGCTCGTTATGGGCGGCATGCTCAAACCCCACCATATCAGCCGCCGGCAGCGTAAACTCCAGCTGCCAGTGAGTCCCTTCCTGGGCAATCAGCAATTTACCATGGCCGTGGACATGGGCCTGTCCGGCTCCCAAAGCAGATTGGCTAAAGGTCAGATAAAACGCCGTCAGAACGCAGACTGTCAAACTTCGAGGCTGTGTATTACTTGCTCTCATCTGTGGTGTCCTCCTGTGATGTGCTTTGTCCTCACCCGAAAACTCCCGGGCGAGGACACCTGTAAGATTAGTGAGCTTCTGCAATACCCAGCCAGGTAACCGCAGACGGCACAAAATCGAGCTCAATATCACCAGTGGTTTCACCGCTTTCTAAGTCGATAACCAGTACGTGTTGAGCAATGGGGTCTGCCACGTATACCTCCGCAGCATTTTGCGCGATGGTCATGGAGAAGGCCCCACCTTCAGGCATTAAAGACAAATCTGCATCTGAAATATCCAGACGTTCTTCTAATTCCCAGTGCGCGTGGTCGTCGTGCTCGTGAGCCGACAAGACCGACAGATAGCCCAAATCATCGAGGATCAGAAAGTGTTCACCATCGAAAGAAAAACCATAAGACACCGGGTGCGCATTGGTTTCAGGCTCCCAGTCGATGGCTTCCATTTCACCGAGTTCAGGGTCGATAGCCGTTAACACTGCACTGCCACCACCGTGTTGTGACGCAATACCGATAAAGGTTTCAACATCATGGTGCGCGTACACAGTGCCAATGCGCATGCCATTCAGCTCATCGATGTTATCGACCTTGAGTGACTCATACTCTTCATCATGGGCGTGTAGTACCAGTACACCGTCGCTACAGCCAAACACCACGTGTTCGTCATTTAATGCGGCGCCGTGCAAGTCCGGGCATTCGCCGGCAAATAATTGCTCCTGTTCGTAGTCACCGTCGTGGCGGTGATAGATCCCGACACTATCAGGCAATATGGGATTGGCTGATGTGGTTTCACTGTCATCCCGGCGCACCGAGGCGATTAACATGTCATCCACCGGCTTGGCCACACCATGCATATTCACGTTGAAGGTAAGCGTATTCACTTCTGCAGTTTCTGCGGCAATGTCTGTGTCGGTAACCACTTGTACAGAAGCCGGTATACCGCTGTCGGCATCGCCGTCATAAAACACTGCAAGCTGGCTGTCATGCCCGTCGACATGGGTAGGCCGGCTGCCTGCGAGGGTAAAATCTGAATACGCCGGCGCTTCTTCGTAATCGTGTAAATGCTCGACATGATCTTCGCGCCACAGCCCGCCATCAATAAACTCCACCAGATCATTGGCGCGACTGGTCACCACAGCAAAACGATAATCAGCAGAATGCGTTAAAGCGCTGCCCGAGTGAGTAAGACTAAACGTATCCAACAAGCTGTTATCGTCTAAATCGAAGATCGCCAGCGCGTTTGAATCGGCATCGGTTACCGATAAGCGACCGGCACTATCAATTTCGTACTCATCGTGATTGTGCTCTTCACCCTCGTCATGATCGTGCTCTTCCTCAATGGGCGGTAATTCGACAATCGTGGTTTCTGCATCACCACAGCCGGTGAGTAACACCGAGCTAATGGCAGCGGCTAAAAAGGTAAGTTTAGTTTGAGTGTTCATAGTTAATTCGTTCCTTTATTTTTTAATACCCAATGTCTTAGAAATAGCCACGCAGACCTACACCAACACTGCGCCCCGGGCGCGGTGCGATATCTTTAAGAAAAGAGGTGTGAACGCGAGCTTCTTCATCGGTCAGGTTTGTTCCTTTGAGATACACCGACATATCCTGACTCATTACATTAAAATCGTACGCGACAAAGGCATCGACTAACGTATAGCCATCAGTTACTGTCTCTGATGCGTCAATGCGATCCTGTTTTGCATAGTGGGTGATATCGAGATGCGCGCTCAATGATTCGGTTTGATAGCTTAGTTGCGTACCAACACGCAGTGGTGGTGTACGAGGTAAATCACCGCCGTCCTTTAATCTGGCGCGCACATAATCAGAAAAAAACTGGGCTTTAAATTCATCTGTCACCTGCCAGGCAACCTGAGCTTCAAAACCATGCAGAATAGCGTCAGCAGCACGGAACAGGTAAACTGGAAGCTCATCGCTGTGATCGTGCTCTTCACTCTCTTCCTCGTCGCCATGATCATGACCACTTTCAGCAAATAAACCGGTGTTGACCTGATAATAGTAATTGTCAACCTGGTTATAGAAAGCATTAAATACAAACCCCACATCACCACTGATTTTACGCAAGGTCAGATCAATATTATTGGAGGTTTCAAGGTCAATAGCTGAGGACGATAAACTCAGCGCACTGTCTTCGTTACCTGATAGGGCGAACAGTGCACCGACTTCATAGGTTGAGGTCCCGATGTGTGGTCCAAACGAGAGTAACTCCGATGCTGAAGGAGCCCGTTGTGCCCGGGAAACCGATATGGCAGCGTTATAGCCAGGGGTAAAGTCCCACACCACGCCAGCGGAAAGAGAAACCGGCGTAAACTCCTGAGCTACGTTAAATACTCGTGTAACAGAAGATTCGGCCTCATGATCATGATCGTGGTCATGAACGTCCTCTGCCGCTTCATCGTGATCATGAGCAGACAACTGGGGCAATAAGACTTCTGGAGCATCAAGTGTAACCCGTTCAACTCGCGCTCCAAGTTGTACCAGAAAGTCGCCGAAGTGGCGCTCTTCCATTAAAGCCAGCGCTACCATTTCTGCATCAGATGGTGGCGTAAAGGCTTCTTCGCCCTGAGCTGCCACTTCACTTTTTTTGTAGTGCAGACTCAAACCGCCCTGCCAGTCAGCCAGTGGCGTATGCATTAATTCAATTCGTACTTCACTGGTGGTATTTTCAAAAAGCGTACCTACTACACCTTCTTCTATCTCAGCATGCTCATAGTCGGTGTAACCGGCTCTAAAACTAATACTGCTTAACCAATTACTGTTAACGGATAACTCACCTAACAACTGAACTTTGGTTTGCTCCAGGTCGGCAAACACCTGCTCTTCTTCAGCCTCCGTGTGCTCGTGGTCATGCTCATCATCCGAGGATTCTTCATGACCATGCGTGTGGCCAGGTATGCCGTACTCACGGTTAAACTGTTCAACCGCAATGCCAACATAACCGTCATCCAACAGGTAACTTGCCCCCACGGTAAAGCCATTTGACTCTTCTGCACTATTTTCGACGCTACGTGCAGCATCCGGCTCATCCACATCAGGTGCTACCGGCGTATCGTAGTCATCCGACTCACGCCAGTAACCATCGGCATAGACACCCAGGTCGCCAGCACCAG
Source organism: uncultured Alteromonadaceae bacterium (assembly GCA_950073835.1). Classification (GTDB taxonomy): domain Bacteria; phylum Pseudomonadota; class Gammaproteobacteria; order Enterobacterales; family Alteromonadaceae; genus Alteromonas. Next base: position 8,256 of record CATMRP010000016.1, on the reverse strand, counting down.
TAGTAATATTGAATGAACCCAGTTTTTGATTATTAACAGAGTCGGTTTCCAGTAACCACTCGCCACGAGTGTCATTGTCTGAAGGGACACGACCGTCGACAACATTGACTACACCACCAATCGCGCCACTGCCATAAAATAAGGTTGCGGGGCCGCGTAATACTTCAATCTGTTGCGAGGTTGACGCCTCAGATGCGACAGAGTGATCTGGTCCGACACGGGATACGTCACTAACATCCAGGCCATTTTGCGCAATCAACACTCGAGGACCGCTCAAACCACGAATGATGGGGGTACTGGCCACATTGCCGTGAAAATTAGACTGCACACCCGGCAGTTTTTCCAATGTATCTCCAAGGGTTGCGGCTTGTTGACGGCGCAGTGTTTCACCCCCCAGTACATTTACTGGCGACGCCGACTCCATAATCGACATGTGCATAGGCGCTGCTATCACATCGATGACTTCAATAGGTGAGCGCTCAAGACGAAATGCCAACTGTTCACTGCTGTTATCAGAAACTTCTATGGTTTCATGCAGGTGGGCATACCCCGGAGCATGAATATGCAGCACATACTCGCAAGCATTGACTGAAGGAAGTGAAAAATAGCCGTTGTCATCGGCGGTCACCGACACATTCAGCGATTCGATTTCTATTTCAGCTTTGGCCAGCGGCTGGCCATTTTGGTTAAGCGCTTGACCGTTTATCTCAGCAGCCTGCGAGATACCAGGCAGCAGCATGGTCATCACGATTGCCAATTTGTTTAATTTCACTTTTATGATCCATCTTGCCCAAAAGAAATGTGATGTTATAACATTTTATTTTCTGTCACAATGGGTGTAACAGTCAGTGTGTTGCCTCTCACCGGCGAATTGAGGCAAACTGTCGCAACACTCAAATATCAAACATATTGATTTAAAGGCGTATTTTTATTCATGAAACTGGAATTGATAGACAGCCGTCACATCCAGCCGTTGTTGCGGATCGCGGCCGATAAGCGCATCGCTCAAACGAGTGGCGTACCGGAAAATTGCACCGAACAAGATATCGCCGAATGGATTAGCCGCAGCCTGCAGGTGCCAGCCCCGGAAATGCACTTTGTATTGACCGCCAACGACAAAGTGCTGGGATGCTGCATACTGAAGAAAATAGACTGGCAAAACAGGGAAGCCGAGCTCTCCTACTGGTTAGGCGTGGATTTCTGGGGCAAAGGGCTGGGAAGCACCGCAGCCAGGCTAATGGCAGCAACCGCATTCGATATTCTGGGCATGAAGGCACTAAACTCTCATTACCTCAAATCAGGTAATGCGCCCTCTGGCCGCATTCTTGAAAAGCTTGGGTTTGAAGCTGACCCCGCCAGACAAGACCTGCCAGCCGAAGGCCGGTTTCTCATTCAACCAGGCGATGTGTGGACCTTTGTAAAACTCAGCCGCAAAGCCTTCAGCTAATGGAATCATGGGGTCAGAGAACATGAAAAAAGCATGGTCAGAGGGAATAATGGGGTCAGAGTACATTACCTTTAGGATAATGTACTCTGACCCCATTATTTTTTGATGTTTAGAACTGGTATTTAACGCTTACATTGTAGTTCAACGGTGCGCCGGGGATGGTCCACAACTTGTGATAGGAGTTTTCAAAGTAGGTCTTATCAAACAGGTTATTCACATCGAAGCGAACGCTCAGTTGCTGACTAAGCTCTACCGATGCGGCAAGATTTACCAGCGTATAAGACGGTAACAGGTAGCCCGCATCCGTGGTCTCGCCCAGGCGGTCACCCACATAACGTACAGTGGCGGAGAAAAAGGCTGGCCGTGCCATCACTTCATTAAAGTAATTCAGCGACACATACCCTGAGTTTTTGGCAATGTTGATCAAGCGCGAACCTTTCGGGATCGGCACGCCCCAATCCAGGTTGTTTACCTCATTGGCCGTTTTCGCATCGGTATAGGCATAGCCCAGGTCGATACTGGTATTAACGGACAAATCGGTAGTCAGCTGAAACTCCACGCCCTGGCTTTTAACTTTACCCAGAGTAGCGGAAAATCCGGTATTGGGTTCAGCTGTAAGCATGTTGGTTTTTTCAGCATCATAAATCGCCACACTACCAGAGAAGATACCCGCTAGATTCTGCCATTTTGCGCCCACTTCAAACGAGGTGGTTTCTTCCGGGTCAAACGCGTTACGGTCGGAATCGAGGCCTGGGTTTGGTCTGAAGCCTTCGGCATAACTGGTGTACAGATTAATACTGTCGTTCACATCATAAACAACGCCAACCCTTGGAGTTACTACAGACTGCTCCTGGCTCTGCTCTGCGTCATCAATTTTATTCAGGATATCCTGTTCAAACTGATCCACCCGAAAACCCAGTAACAGCTTGGTTTTAGCATTGAGTTCAATAAGATCCTGCGCGTAGAAGCCCAGACCCTGTTGTTTTTCAGCCGTGAAAGTCGTGGGGGAAACGTCCGGGCGGAAAATGGTGTAGTCCGGATTATTCGGGTTGATGCTGTACGTGGTATCCCCTGCGCCCCAGGCTGTGCGCCAGCGACGGTAATCGGTATCAAGGTGATAGTTATAATAATCAAAGCCCACCAGCAGATTATTGGTTATACCGGCCAGAGTAACTTCGCCGCTCAACTCAAAACGAATCGATAAGTCCCGCGCCTGGTAGTCGCGGGTTCTGCGCTGCCGCGACAGGATATTCGGATCGGTGTACAGTAATTGTCGGCCCGCTGAAAGCTCGGTATCAGAAGACATGCCCTGCATGGATGAATCCCGAAAAGCGATACCGGATAACAAATGCCAGTCTTCGGTCAGCTCGTGATTAACCACCAGCTGATGACCGAGCGCTTTAACTTCGTGTGCACCGTCGCGAACATCGCCATAAAATGCTTCCACGTCAACGTCATCAAAGTTGTTATCCAGAATGAATATGCCACGATCGAGTGGTTTTTCCTGGTTGAGAATTTCCATTTCGTAGCTCAGGCTGGTGTCGTCCGAGAGGTTCCAGATTAACGAGGGGCTCAGGTTCAGATTCTTGAAAAAAACGTGATCACGATAAGTATCTGAGTCTTCATAAGAGCCATTCAGGCGATAGGCCAGTTCATCGTTAAGCCCGTTGGTATAGTCGAACTCGACCTGCTTTTTATCGAAGTTACCAACGGTGCCCTGAATATAACCCTGCTCATTAAACTGCGGCTTTTTGGTGATCACGTTTATAGTGCCACCCGGCTCGCCTTGCCCGTAGAGAGCCGACCCCGGCCCTTTCATCACTTCAATGGTCTGAATATTCGCAGTACTTCTGTTGCCACTGTAACCACGCACGTTAAAGCCGTTAACCAGGTAGCCGGTAGGATTGTTTTCATCGCCGGAAAAACCACGAATGGCAAAGCTATCAAACATGCCACCGGAGTTATTCTGGCGCACAATGGCCGGTGAAAAGTCCAGCGCATCAATAAACCGGGTAATCCCCTGGTTTTCCAGCAAGGTAGCGTTAATGCTATCAACCGCCTGTGGCGTATCAATTAATGGCACATTGCCCCGATAAGGCTGATAGTGCTTTTTCACCTCGATGTGCTCTACTTCTTCACCTTTTGGCTGCGCCGGGTTTTGTGCCACGGGTGAAACGTTATCCTGCGCTGCTGCACCAGCGGATAAAATGAATAGTGAATATAGTAACGACTGCTTCATTGATTATGTGTATGTGAGTGGGAAAGGCTGCAAATGATATAGTATAACATAACACTCGACAACCGTAGAAAAGCCACCTTTTATAAAAAATTCGCTAACTCATCTCACTACTTACGCACGCCTGCAAGTTAGCCTGCAAATCAGAAGGGAGCTCAGTAGCAATAATTTCAACCCGGCTCTCAGCACATTCATCCAGGGCTATTTCGGTTAAACCATCCGCCGTAAGGTTGTAGCCAAATATCCCGGCATCGGTAATAAATACGCCTTTTAGCCTTTCCGCTTCCACGCTCGCTAACAGTAAGCGCAGTTGGTGGTAATCAAACACACAATCCGGTGCAAATCGCCAACCCAAACTGTTAAACCCTTCGCCGCTGTTTTCAGCCGATAACATGCCTCCAATTGGCAACTCTTGTTCTGCAGCCAGAGGCTTATCGCTAACGGTATGATGATGGCCGTGCTCGTGGTGATGATGCTCTTGATGATCATGCTTTTCATGATGATGCGGCTGTTGATAATTCACAGCGGCCCCGTCAAGACTAGCTAACGAAACTTGCCCATGCTCAGTTAGCATTACTGCCGTAGCCGCTCGGCAATGTTCACTCACATATTTCGCTAAACGATCAGCATCATCAGTACCATACAAATCCTGTTTATTGCCAATAACAACATCGGCGATAGCCAGTTGCTGATTGAAGGTATCGTGGCTGGTGTATTTTAAGTCACTCAGTTTGCGGGCATCCACCAGGGTGATGGTTTTATGAATGGATAGCACCGGTTGATAGTGCTCGGCAGTGAGAACCTGCATGACTTCCTTGGGGTGGCCAAGACCAGTGGGTTCGATAATCAGCCGATGAGGACGTGACTCTGCCAGTAACTGGTTAAGGGCAATCTGCATGGGTAGACTCGCCGCGCAGCACATACAACCGCCTGGCACTTCCCGGATAAAAACATTACTTTGATTATTCAACTGACCATCAAACAGGCTTTTATCTATGCCTATTTCGCCAAACTCATTCACCAGAATGGCCCAGCGTTCATCCGCTGGCTTTTGCGCTAATAAATGTAAGATGGCTGATGTTTTACCCACGCCGAGAAAGCCGGTAATGATATTGGTAGGGACAGCCAGTATTTTGGCTTTTGTCATGATTGCAGCACCTGTTGGTTAAGAAAAAGGCTTTGCATCATATAGGATTGCGAACAAAAAATACTACCGGGCGGTGCGTTATTCCTGCCCGGCACTATCAATTTGTCACTACTTTTCTTTTTCCACACCAATTTCGTAGAGTTCGATATTGGCTTCTTCAATCTCACCGGTTGCGGCATTGACGTCTACTTTTACTTCATAACCGTGGATGGATTGAATATCAAATTCATAGGTTGCATCACCTTCAAAGCTTATTTCTCGCTCAGAACTAACCACTTTACCCGGATGAAAGGCCAGTGCGGTTTCTTCGGCTTCGGCGTAAGAGATTTTTGCCAACTTTTTAAATAGGGGATCGTCTTTACTGACTTCCCGCTCGATTTCTGTAATAAAGCCTTCCTCGGCATTGCATTCCACATTGTAGGTTTCGCCATCGGCATTGGCTTCAATATCAAACTCATAAATCGGGTCATCACCTTCCATTTTGAGCTCTAACTTTCTGGCATGGCCGGGGATTGTGTCCAGTGCAGCATCCAGGCAGGTTTCCATTTTAACCATAGGCCAGTCGCGGATATCATCCAAATCCGCGTTGTCATCAGCAGCAATTGCCAAACCCGAAACCGCAAGAAGTGACAGTGTTACCCCGTAAATAGACTTCATATGTTTATCCTCTCTCATACTTCGTTTCCAGGGAATATTCCCAACTGATTTCGGGAACTTTTCCGTGGCGAAAAAAACCAATGGAGCGCATTCTTAGCATTACTGTTTCGGGGTATTGTAACCCCCCCGTTAGAGTACAACTCCAGTGGTGAGTCTCATCAACTCACTCGAAGGGTCAACATCATCAGGTTGACCCTTTCTTTTTCTGTCCTACTCTGAATTTATCTCAATTATTCATCTTTTGTCACCACAAAACTCCGATATTTTCACTTAAAGATCTTCGCTGTTGATGCGGGTCAAAATATAACCATTAAGGGCTTTACCGGTTTCAGCCTAAAGCACCTACTCCTTAAGTAGTAGAGCAATAACACCATGGTTTAATATCATTTCATTTCAGCAACTTAATTGCATGAATAAATGAAAAAGCATGACATTTTCCCGGCTAAAACCGGGCAATAATCCCTGTTATTCCGATCGCTTTAGCATCGATACTTTTAACACCTGATACACATATTATTAAAAAGGTGTGAACATGAAGCGAAACCCACTACTCTGCAAAACCACTCTTACGGCTCTGGCATTTGCCTTGTCGTCAACCTTGCTAACCAGCAACGCCACAGCAAAAGGCGTTACCTGGGAAGATATTAAAAATGATGCCACAACCACTGAAGACGTTTTGATGTACGGCATGGGACCAAAAGCTCAACGCTTTAGTCCACTGGATCAAGTTAACAAGTCCAATGTCCATACCTTAACGCCAGCATGGATGATGAGTTTCGGCGATGAAAAACAACGCGGGCAAGAGTCTCAGGCACTGGTCTATGATGGCATCATCTATGTTACTGCCAGTTATTCACGTATTTTTGCCATGGATGCACGCACCGGTGAAAAACTGTGGACCTACTCCCACCGTCTGCCAGAAGGCATCCGCCCATGTTGTGACGTGATTAACCGAGGCGCCGCAATTTTTGGTGACAAAGTGTTTTTCGGAACACTGGATGCGGGGATTGTGGCGCTGGATCGAATCACCGGTAAAGTGGTCTGGAAAAAACGCTTTGAAGACTATAAAGCGGGTTACACCATGACCGGCGCGCCTACACTCATTAAAGACCAACGCACTGGTAAAGTCCTGTTGATTCATGGCTCCTCAGGCGATGAGTTTGGTGTAGTAGGTAAACTGTTTGCCCGCGATCCGGATACCGGCGAAGAAGTCTGGATGCGCCCCTTTGTGGAAGGGCACATGGGCCGTTTGGATGGCGAAGAAAGCACCCCAACCGGCGGCTCTCGTGAACCCAAAACCTGGCCCCGCGATGAAAACGGCGAGTTAGTAGAAGCCTGGCATCATGGCGGCGGAGCCCCCTGGCAAAGTGCCAGCTTTGATATGGAAACCAATACGATCATTATTGGTGCGGGCAACCCTGCCCCCTGGAATACCTGGAAACGGACTGCCAAAGGTGACGATCCACGAAACTGGGATAACCTGTATACCTCGGGTCAGGTTGGCGTTGACCCGTCCACCGGTGAAGTGAAATGGTTCTATCAGCATACACCTAACGATGCGTGGGATTTCTCAGGCAACAATGAACTGGTGTTATTTGAATACCAGGACGGCGGCAAAACTGTTAAAGCCACAGGCCATGCCGACCGCAATGGTTTCTTCTATGTGGTTGACCGTGAAGACGGCGACTTCATCCGCGGCTTCCCGTTTGTGGATGGTATTACCTGGGCTACCCACATTGACCCGGATACCGGACGCCCGGTAGAAGTGGAAGGTCAGCGTCCGCCATTACCGGAGCCGGGCCAGAAATCAGGTAAACCGATTGAAGTCTCCCCACCGTTCCTGGGCGGTAAAAACTGGAATCCTATGGCGTACAGCCAGAATACCGGCTGGTTCTACATGGGGGCAAATCACTGGAAAGAAGACTACTGGACAGAAGAAGTGACCTATCAAAAAGGGAACGCTTACCTGGGCCAGGGCTTCCGTATCAAGCGTTTATATGATGATCATGTTGGCGTTTTACGGGCTATCGATCCGAAAACCGGTGATATTAAGTGGTCGCATAAAGAAAAACTACCGTTGTGGGCCGGTGTGCTGGCAACCAAAGGTGGCCTTATATTTACCGGAACCGGCGATGGCTTTATTAAAGCCTTCGATGAGGAAACCGGCCAGGAGTTATGGAAGTTCCAAACCGGCTCCGGAATTATCTCTTGCCCTGTCACCTGGGAAATGGACGGTGAACAATACCTTGGCTTTGCCTCAGGCTATGGCGGTGCTGTACCGCTGTGGGGTGGTGACATGGCACAACTCACCAAGCCGGTTTCTCAGGGCGGCTCATTCTGGGTATTTAAACTGCCTAACTTCGACAAGAAAAAGTTTGCTAAAAACTAAACTTTGCTAGCGATACAGGGAGGCTGTCTGCCTCCCTCTTCTGGAGTGATTATGACTACCTTGCGAATCTCAGCCCTGCTGCTAACCCTTTTATATTTATTAACTGGCAATGCGTCTCTTGAATTTGACGATAGCATAGTAATTGTTGATGGCTGCGAGATAGTGCCCAAAACACACTGTGAGAATGCCGATCTAAGTGGGGCAAATCTGCGTAATGCCGATTTGAGTGGTGCCACGTTTATCAATGTTACCTTTAACGAAACCGACTTACGGCATGCAAATTTGAGTTTTGCGACCTTTAAGCGCAGCAAACTTGATCATGCCAATTTAGCGATGGCTAACCTGTATCATGCAGACCTTCGCTCTTCCACTGTCTTAAA
>CATMRP010000015.1 GCA_950073835.1 uncultured Alteromonadaceae bacterium | reverse complement strand
CCAAAGATGAGTAATAGATCAAAATGGGGGATCGGTGTCAAGAAAAATAAATCAGTTAATTAGGTGCGGAATGACGGGTGAATACCGATTTCAGACAGTTTCGGGACTTCTCGATTCTCAGATTACTGCGCCACGGCGGCCTGTCGTCCGGCATAAAGTTTGAACAATGGATGGATCAGCAACTCGATGGCATGACGTTTTCGGAGGCGCCCATCCCGCTGCATATTTTAGCCACCGACGTTAATGGCGGCGGACCGGTAATATTTAGCAAGGACACCACCCCGAACATGAAAGTGTCCCATGCTGTGCGCTGCTCCATATCGATCCCGCTGTTATTCAGTTATACGGTATATGAGCAACACTTACTGGTAGATGGTGCGATATTATCGGAAGACGCATTATTCAGAGACTGGCAGCAAGACGGCACACCGAATATTTGTTTTCGCCTCCGCAGTGAAGCCCGAGAACAGCCGTTTAATCCCAAACGCCGGTTTATGTTACCGCAGTATATTGGCATGCTCATTCGCACCTTTATGACCGCCCTGTCCCGCGAATATGTTCATGCCGAGCATTGGCATAATACACTGGTAATCAATACGGGAAGCGCTTCATCGGTAGATTTTGATATGTCTTGTGAAGACAAACTGTCGCTGTATAAGCAAGGCTACGAAACGGCGATGAATTTCTTACCGATTAAACTCAGTAAGCTCAACGGTCCCCGGCAACATTCGGATTAAAACAATCAGGCTAACTTAAATTTGGTAGTAATCCCGATACCACTTAACGAACTCCCCGACGCCATGTTCAATCCCAATGGATGGGCGGTAACCGGTATCTTTGACCAGACTTTCCACGTCGGCGTACGTATCGGGCACATCGCCTGGTTGCATAGGGAGTAGCTCTTTATGCGCAGTCATTCCCAGAGCCTGTTCCAGGGTTTCGATAAATTTAAGCAGGTTAACCGGATTCTGCGCGCCAATGTTATACACTCGCCAGGGGGCCTTACTGGTAGCCGGGTTTGGTGTGGTGCCCTGCCAGCTTTCATCGGCCTGAGCGGGGCGATCCAGTGTACGGATAACGCCTTCTACGATGTCATCGATGTAGGTGAAGTCGCGGTGATGGTTTCCGTAGTTATATACCTGGATGGTTTCGCCGGCCAGAATGGCTTTAGTAAACTTAAACAGCGCCATGTCCGGCCTGCCCCAGGGGCCATAAACCGTAAAAAAGCGTAATCCGGTAGTCGGCAAACCATAAAGATGGCTGTAAGTATGAGCCATCAGCTCATTAGCCTTTTTACTCGCGGCGTAAAGGCTTACCGGATGGTCTACATTATGTTGCTCAGAAAACGGCATGGTTTCATTGGCGCCGTACACTGAACTGGATGACGCGTATACCAGATGCCCTACCTGATTATGCCGGCAACCCTCGAGTATATTCATGAAGCCAACCAAATTGGCATCGACATAGGCATGGGGGTTTTCGATGGAGTAACGCACCCCGGCCTGGGCGGCAAGGTGTACAACGCGGTCAAATTTCTCTGTTGCAAAAAGCTCGGTCATTAACTCACGATCTTCCACGCCCGTTTTTTGGAAGCGAAAACTCCCTTCAAATTCTGCAGACTCAAGTTGGCTTAGGCGGCCATATTTCAGATTGACGTCGTAATAGTCATTGATATTGTCGACTCCAACAACATCATCCCCTCGCTGAGCCAGGTATCGGCTTACCGCTGAACCAATAAATCCGGCGGCACCGGTGACCAGAACTTTCATGTAATTCTCCGCTTTATAATGAGTAGCAACTTAGCGTTTAAACGCTGCGCCTAAATCGACAGGCTTGGCGTCTGCCGTAGTGTCACCGCGTAACCAGTTTCGACACCCCAACCAGAGTTTAATCGAAAAATGTTTAACGAGTACTGTTAACGGCATTTTAATACTGTGACCGCGCACAAATACTATAAATCTCGCTAACCCCGAACGTAGCGAGTGTAATGCAGGATGTTCAGGTATCAAAGCATATTTATAAATTCGTACCAACAGTTGCAGCTTACGGCGTTGTAAACTTCCCTCAAACCGTTTAACCGGATAAGCAGTGTTAAACCAGGTATTTAGCAGAATCACCACTACGTTTAACTCTGTCTCGAAATGACTTTCAGCGGCTATCAGCTCAACCCGCTGCCAGAACCCGACACTATCATACTGTTGAGCCAGACACTTTAAATCTACCATGTCACGAAAGCCATAAACGACTTCTTCATTTAGCATCAGATGAATAATGCTATGCATAAACATTGCAGCGGGCTCCAGGGTATACAGCCCGCTTTCCTGACATACCACTCCCTGCCAGAATTGCTCTAGCGGTGGAGCCTTACCACTAATTGGCAAAAACAGATTGTGGTGCAGATCGAGCACCGTGCCTCGAGTCAGGTGATAGAGAGGCGGAATTTCGTGAGCATATTCACGATAATACTTATCGTCGTAATCTGTAATGGTTTTGTGATACCAGAAATTATTTAGCAGTGCAGTCTCACTGATTGCCAGGCCATCCTCTTTTACTAACAAATCAATATCCGAGCATAGTCGCCCTTTGGCATTATTGGTTGCTGCAACAATATAGGCCGCACCTTTAAGAAAAACCGGTGTGACACCTTGAGCCATTAACAAATCATGAATTTCCTGCCCTTCATGAAATACCTGATCATTTTGTCGCTGGGCATAAACCATGGCGGCGCTCAGATGAGCCCGGACCTGCTCTGGAATACTGTGCCACGCCTCTAAGTCGTGCAATACAAAAGCTAAGTAGGCTTCCAGGCGTGAAGTTTTCAGCACAAACAACAGAGATTCCCACTCTCGTAATGATAATTGTACAAGCTGATGTGGCGAATTAATCGCCTGGACCAGGTGTTCGAAGGTGAAGTTATGCGCCATGTCCAACTACCTCATCCAATAAAAACTCATCCATAAAGCCAAGATTGCTATAGTGAACCTCAAACACCTTCACTTTATCGAGTAAGCGCCAGACTGTATCGAAAGCCTGATAGCCTAATACATGATAGTTAAAGGCATGTTGGCACAACTCTTCAAACACCTGTGATTTAGCAATGGTGTAGTACTGCTCTTCTGACAAATTGCCGTCGTATTTAGGAAATACTATCCCGGCTATTTCGACAGGCTGTAAGCGGCAATAATCCTCCCAGGTCTGAAACTTTGCATGTGCCACATCACCTTTCGCCGTGTCACTGCATACTTTGGTAATCGTCGCATCCGGCTGCCAGGATCTAACCAGTTCAATGGAATGATTTTTGATACATGCGGGTCTGTAAAGTGGTTCGGCAGTCAAAGAATCGGTATTAATGACGGCCATTTCATCAGAGTAGAGCTTCCAGCCTTGTATGGCTAACCAGCAGGATAAAGTACTTTTTCCAGAGCCAGGCAGTGCAGGAAACAGAACGGCTTTATTGTTTTTTACCAGTACTGCGGAATGCAATAACAGATGGTTAAAATCATGCGTGGCAAGGCACCAGTTCAACCCCCACTCAAGCAAGGCGTACGCTTGCGAGAAAGGTAAAGGTTTAAATGGGATACTGGTATTACTTTCAAATACGATTTGTGGCCGGAGATATTTACGGACAATGCTACCCGGAGCCAGGCTTACAGTGAAATCAGACATTTCCTTTGGCTGACAGTCACCATAAATTTGATTGAGTGCTGGGCTTATTGAAGAAGGGTAGTCGTTTACTTTTGCCTGAAACAGACCCATATTAATAAAAAATGGCTTCACACTCGTACCAATAAACCCCGTGCTTCCAGCTCATCAACTGTTGAATTTTGCCCTTCCTGAAAATGGCCGATAAATTCATCAACAGTCATTTCAATATTGGCGTTAGAAAAGTTAACTGACCGTTTTAAAGATTGGTGAACAAAAAAGGTCTCGCATGTCCGGGCAGAAAAAAAAACTAACCCGGACAAATCACTAAAGGTTCGACAATAGACGCCGCTTTTCAGCTTTATTAACGCCCCTTCCATTTTCCTGGCTTACCGCTGTCCTTATCTTTATCTTTATCTTTATCTTTGTCTTTAGCATCACCAGAACAAGCCGCATCAAACACTGCACTGAATTCAGATTCAAATGTAGATTGAATTATCTGGCTATGACCATCGGTATAACCAAGTTGTGCATCAGATAACGAGGTATCAGTGGTCTGTTTCATTTGAATCAAAGCCGCCATCACGATTTCAGCCGTTTCCATCGCAGCGCTATGATTTAGCGGTAATGAGACACCGTTGTACAGGCCAAAATAAACGTTCATGTAAACGGTGGCCGTATGACGTAAGATACTCTTTCTGTTTGGTGGAGCAACAGGGGAACCGGTGCCGAAAATCGCGTCGGTTAAAGAAACGGACGTGCTGTAGAAAGTGTCTGAGTCGAAAATGTACTTTGCTGCAGATTCAGAAATTGTCAAATGCGTATCAACAATGAACTGATTAACAATAGTACGCATTTCTTCTATTCGCGCATCGAGCAGGCACTTGTCGTTTGAAGATATTCCCGAATTAAGCTGCGGAAAAACAGAAGCAGGCGAGTCGCCGTTACTGCCAGGTGTCCAGGTGTTTCCCTGAAACCATGAGCCCGGTGAACGTCCACCGTTTGGCATTACCACGGTCCCGCATGTTTCGCCCGCACCACCACCGGTTTGTGACAAATTCCCTGACATAACACCGGATACTGAACATGCGCCCCATACTGATTTCATAGGAAGTGACGATACCGCCACACCAGCACCGGCTTTTTTAATAAACTGACGTCGTTTTGTCACTGATGTTTGATTTTGTTCAATACCCATACTGATAACCTTTGTCTTCCATTGAAAAGCTGCCTACTACACATATGCAGACCAATTTTAAACCATCATGAATAAATCATGCCAACTATTCAAACCCTTGATAGTAAATGCTTTTTATTATTTCAGGGTACGTATTACTGCCTTTTTGTAAAAATTACCGACAGCAATTATCAGATGCCCTCTCACTTAGAGCGCTATATTAGACTTTGCCGCTAACTTTCGCAAATGTATAACCGGAATAGCGTATGAAATTCCAGACGGTTTACTCAGTACAGACTCTTTGGTCTCGGCCACAAATACTTTGTTTATGACGCCAACCACAACTCCCGTGTCGCTACGATACATCGGGCTCCCGCTGTTTCCCGGATAAGCCGTTGCATCCAGTTGGTAGATCAGAAAAACCTTTTGTAATCTGTCCAGCATGTTGATAGAGAGTTGTTCGGAGCTTCTGGCCGGAATGGCATCCGGCGTGATTGCTGCAATCATTCCACGATGAGATGCAGGATAGAGGCCCAACACAGCGCCTATGGGAAATCCGGTAAAAGCAATGTGAGTGCCTTCTGGAACAAATTCATCCGGCGCAATGTGTAACGGGGTTAGCTTGGTATCAATTTTTAAAATGGCCAGGTCATGAACAGGGTCGATATCGACAATCTCTGCACGGTACGTTTTGGTATTTTTTGCATTGCCGGCATAGACAGAACGGTACTGGACCACATCCGGATTCAAAGGTGTTGATACAACGTGATAGTTAGTAGCAATATAATGACCGTCGCCAATAACAAATCCCGTTCCTTGTAATTGATTCGCCGGAGAGTTCATCGGTGTTGTTATACCCACCCCGACCACAGACGGTTTCACTTTTTTTATCACCTCAACCATAGACTGATTTGCCTGAACTGAGAATGACAAAATGGTATATAACAAAAACAGCCAAAAGTTCTTCATTGCAACTCGCTTATAAATCATTGAATATTATGTTTTGCTAATCAGGGACCGACCATGTGGATGTCGACACATTAAAATTCATAGTAAAGCAACTCATTTCCCCCATAGTACTTTTTTTTGTTGTCCTAGTGTTCAGCATTTTTTGTCATTATGTGAAAAGTTTGCGTCGTTACACGGCTGTGTCGCTGATCCTGGCTTGTAGTTGGTTGTTCCTCTCGAGCCAATACTTCTTTAGCAACTGGTTACTAGCACCATTGGAGTACGCTTACCCGCCAGTAAAAAAAGCCGACGAGACCTGGCATCACGCAGAGTATATCTTTACACCAGGTTGTTACTATTTCGGGAAAGATTTACCGGCAGCCAGTAATTGGCATCAATGTTCTTTAACCCGGCTAACACAAACCGCCATAATGTCGGCTTATAAAAATACGCCTGTCATTGTAACCGGCGGTAATTTTTTACGTGATAAAGAGATTGTTTATGCGGAAGAAGCGCAGCAATTTCTGCAAACACTGATTTCGTCTGTCGTGATTGCCTTACCCACGGGGCATAATACCGAACAGGAACTACAGGCGCTTTACCGGCAAACCGGAGATGTGCCTATTGCGGTGGTTAGCTCGGCCACGCATATGCGCAGATTACTTTATCAGGCCGAACAGATCGGTTTTCATCACCTGGTTGCGGTTCCGGTTGAACACCTGAGCCCTCCAACCTATGATGTGACCCTGAATATTCCTTCGCTTGCCAGTATCTACAATACGGAAAGAGCACTGTATGAATATATTGGTTTGCTTTATGAAACCGGAAACTGGCCGATAGGTGAAAGTAGTAATTAGTCTAAATAGCATTGAGTCTGCCATTTTGATGCTATTATAAGGGAATATTAAATACAGCGTATTGATATGCCACGTATAACGTCAATAACAGGAACCGACGGAAGAGGTAACGGTGTTTAAAAGTACAAGCGCAAAAATAACCAAGCTATGGCAATCGTACCAGCGCTTACGCGAGGCTACGGCGATATCAAAGCATTTCTCTACCTTTTTGACACCTGTTGTAGCCAATACTGATGAATTGAAAACCAACGTGTATAAAATAAGGCATAATGTATATTGTGAGGAGCTTAATTTTGAGCCGTTAAGACCCGATCAAATGGAAACTGATGAGTTTGACGCTTTTTCACAATATTGCCTTATTAAACATATCGGTACCGACGCTTTTGCGGGTACGGTAAGATTGGTTACCCCGCGCGAAGAGGGGCAACTTTTACCGCTTGAAAAATATTGTCTGCATTCAATATCTCATGATGAATTTACGCCAAATCACTTTAACCGCAATGAAATTTGCGAAATATCACGGCTGGCGGTGCCCGCTCACTTCAGGCGGCGGGCAATGGATAAATTTGCCGGTGCGGCCACGGGTGCAATTAACGAGTCAACGTATTCAGAGGCAGAACTGCGTTGTTTTCCGTTTATTGCAATTGGGCTCTATCTCTCGGCTGCCTCACTAGCGCTAACTCAGGGCATACAACATGCCTTTGTAATGATGGAGCCTCGTTTAGCCAGGAGTATGCGTTTTCTGGGTATTAAATATATTAAGATCGGCCCTACTATTGAATATCACGGCCAGCGAGCGCCCTATTATATAAATGCAGAAATCCTGCTGCGAGATCTGGCGCCGAGCTTCAAATACATGCTGCGTGATATTCAGGTTCAGGTAAATAAACAGGTGAAGTTTAAAAATTAGCGGCCAGCGACCCTGGCCCCCACTCAGGCAGTATTGCACAGCATGTGAAAACCTAAACTCTCCAGCAAGCCGTCGATGTCAAAGAATTTTACACACCTCTTATTCATATCACGAAGAAAAATAATAAGCCATTGTAAAATAATCAAATTATAACAATGGCACACCACATGCATTAGTTAAAGCGTGGTAACTTTCTAAAGTACAGAGGACGGTAAAAATGAACAAATTTTCTAAATTTACGAAAGCGTTGTCTCTAAGTGCAATCATCGGCTTAAGCTTCGCTGGTGCGTCTAACGCAGCAACAATTAATTTTAACAATGGTGTAGCAGCATCTGACGGTTCTGGTTTAACCAGTCAGTATATCGACCCGATTAACGGTGGTCTGCCAGATTACTTCATTGAAACTTTTGACCAGGATACTGGTGTTCCGGGCTTCCCAGGCTCAACTGCTTATACTGATGCAGGTTTCGAAGACGATTGCGCTGTGAACAGTGTTAACGGAAGCCCAATCGGTATTAGCGTATCTGGTAACGCAAGTGAAATTGGTGTTCGTCAGGGTCTTCTGCCTACTGAAGCGGCTCCTCCTGCAAACGACACCACTTGTTTTGGTTATCTTACCAACAATGACTCAGGTACCGCCTCAGTTGAATTCGATTACACTAACTTGCTTGATTTCTACAGCAACTTAGCTGGTAGCGGTGTGCAACTTGGTATTACTTACCTGGGTTTCTACTGGGGTTCAGTTGATACGTTTAACGATTTTGAATTTTATTCTGGTGGTTCTTTAGTTACTACTATCACTGGTCCTGACCTACTGAATCAATTAAACGGTGATTCTGGTGACCAGAACGATCCAGCGTCAAATACCTATGTAGAGATTGAGTTTTCTATTGCAGAACAGTTCGATACTCTGGTTATCAATACATCTGGTGTAGCTGGTGAGTTTGACAACATTGTAATCGGTCTTAGCTCTCGTGAATTGCCAGTTCCGGCTCCAACTGGACTTGCACTGTTCGCTTTTGGCTTAGTTGCTCTTGGCCTGAGATCTCGTTTAAAGAAATAAACGAAAAAGAAAGTTACCACTTGAAAAGTCGGCCATAGTGCCGACTTTTTTTACACTTTTAACTTCCCGAAAATAGTTTATTTTTTAACCGAATGAAATTTTAAGCTTTTTTTTATTGGTCTGGAAAATGCATTGCTTCTGTTGTTGGTGACTCAAACAAGGAGCGACTCTATGAAACGTTTTCCCCTGGTCACTAAATCCCTTTTATTCAGTGCCGTACTGGTATTTAGTGCTTCTAATCAATCTTTCGCCGCATCTATCAGCTTTGGCGGTGCCAATGCCTCGGATGGTTCAGGTCTGACAAGTACTTTTATGGATCCCATTAATGGTGGGCTATCCGATTATTTTATTGAAACTTTCGATATCGCCACTGGCGATCCTCTTTTCCCTGGCTCCACAGACTACACAGTTGCAGGATTTGAAAACGAGTGCGCGGTGAATAGCCTTAATAGCAGCCCGATAGGCGTTTCTGTTATGGCCAATAGCAATGAGATTGCCGTAAGAAAGGGCTCAGAGCCTGAAGTAGCGGCCGCTCCGGCAAATGACACAACCTGTTATGGCTATGCGACGAATAATGGTTCTGGGGTTGCTAGTATTACTTTTGACTATAGCAACCTGCTTAACTATTACAGTGCGCTTTATGGCTCTACAACCCAACTCGGCATAACTTATCTCGGATTTTACTGGGGTTCTGTAGACAATTTTAATGACTTTAATTTTTATTCCGGAGGCTCGCTGGTCTCGTCTATCACCGGTGCCGAACTGCTTACAGCCTTAGGCGGAAGCTCGGGGAATCAGTCAGACCCCGACTCAAATGCCTACGTAAATATAGCTTTTTCGATTGCTGAACAATTTGACACACTAGTGATAAACACCAGTGATATTGCCGGAGAGTTCGACAATATAGTTATTGGTCTTAGTACCCGGGAGATTCCTGTCAACGCGCCGGGAGCAACACTTTTATTGTTGTTTGGCACGGCTATGATAGCTAGTCGTCGGTTACGTAAAAAATAACCCGTTGTCTTCATTTCAGCAAGAAAGCCGGCTTTGTGTCGGCTTTTTGCTTTTTTCACGCTATAGTCTGGTAATATAAATCGACTAAACACTAACCAGATCGTATATGGATATTCACAACCAACTCTCGCTTATTTGCCAGTCAGGCACTGCCACACTAATTGACTCAGAGAAAGCTGTTGAACTTTACGGCATCAATACTTTCGGGCAACCTCAGCGATTTGCCGGTGCTATAAAGGTGTTTGAAGAGTCGGTAATCCCCCAACTGCTTAAGTTGGCAAACACAGCCGGCTTTAAACTTCATCCTGTCAGCACTAACAATAACTGGGGATATGGCTCTATTCTGGTGAACAAGGATCCAGTCTATCTTCTGGACCTTTCCCCCCTTAACAGCATTACACCCACCAACAAAAAATTGGGTCTCATTACTATCGGGCCTGGTGTTACCCAGCAGCAGTTACATGATTATCTCAATGAAGAAAACTGGCCACATATGGTGCCGGTGACCGGCGCAGGGCCTTCATGTAGTTTGGTTAGTAATGCTCTGGAAAGAGGGTATGGTATCACGCCCTACACAGACCATTTTTATGCCTGTAATGCATTAAAAGCGTATCTTCCTCATCCTGAGTTATGTGAGCAAAAACTTTCCTCTGCAGTTTCAGCGTTGGACCAAAGCGGCAATGACTTTATTGATAAAACTTTTAAATGGGGTCTTGGTCCTTATGTTGACGGTTTGTTTACGCAAAGTAATCTTGGCGTGGTGACGGAAATGACTTTAAGACTGGCTAAGAAACCGTCGTCTTTTTGTGCATTTTATATTCAGATTTTCGAAGGTGACAACTTTGCTAAGGCAGTATCTTTTATCCGCGAATTGCTTGAGTCACAAAGTGGCATGGTTGGTTCAATCAATTTAATGGACAAGAGACGCCTGGTGTCGATGACTTGTGAAAACCCCAACCTCGATAAGGATCCTATCGAGCCATTATCCGATGAACAGGTAAACAAACTCGCATCATCCAAACGACTTCCCGAATGGATGATCGTAGGTTCAATTTATGGCGAGCAAGCAATCGTCAACGCCGTTAAAAAATATATCAGGCAAAACGGTAAGAAAATTGGGCGAATTATTTTTTCAGACGCATTGTTGCTGAAGTTCGCTCGTCAGTTTGTGCGTCTGCCGTTGAATTTTGTGCCTGCTTTTAAAGACGTAAAAGGCCAGCTGACCTCCCTCAAGGAAGGAATAGATATCATGCTCGGCGAACCTAATCAGGTTGCCCTTCCCCTGCCCTACTGGCGCAATAAATCCGCTAAAGGCGAAAAATCCCGTCCGCTGGATCCGGCTGCTGAAAACTGTGGTTTACTGTGGTATGCGCCGCTGCTCCCTATGGACCCGGATGCATTAAAACAGTTTGTTTCATTTGTCCGCTCAACAATGCTCAACTATGGACTGGATCCATTAATCACCTTTACCAATTTAAAGCATGATTGCATCGATTCAACGGTTCCTCTTGTATTTAATAAACAGAGTGAAGAAGATGAAAAGAAAGCGATCAATTGTCTGCACGAATTAATTACTGAAGGATGTAAGCAAGGATTTGTTCCTTATAGGTTACCCATACATGAACAGCAGCAACTCGACAAAACATCAGCATTCTGGCAAACCATAAAAGTCATAAAAAATGCTGTGGATCCGAATAACATTTTATCGCCTGGCAAATACGATTCACAGTAATCAGCCTATAGGGGTATAGTCAGAGTGATATCAAACTGGTATCTTTGCCTGCAGTATGAGGTATTAAGCCATAAGGAATGGACGCAAATGAAACTGGCCGCAGCATTATTATGTGTGTTGTTTATTGCAGCTTGCACGCCGAAAACAGCAGAAGAGCAAATAGCAGAGGCAAAACGCCTGGTATTAGAGGGTGAGAGAAATGCAGCTATCGTTGAGTTAAAAAATGCGGTAGTAACAGAGCCCAATAATGCAAATGCTCGTTTCCAACTGGGCAAACTCGAATATCAACAAGGGTTGTGGGAAGAATCTGAAAAAGAGTTGAGACGCTCACTTGAATTAGGGTATGACAAGCTTCAGGCCTATCCCCTTTTAATCAAATCTATTTTTTATCAAAATGACTTTCTTCGCGTACTAAACGAATTAGAAAGTGCACCGGAGATTTCTGACCCGGAGGTTATCAGTACCATCTCCTTATTCGAATATCTGGCCAAATTAAAAAGTGGTGAGCAAAACCCGGTTATTCCAACCAAGCGCCTGCAAAACGAAGAATTATTAATTGCCCAGGCCTATCAAACACTTGAATCAGGTAAGCCTCAGGTAGCTAAAAATATTACTGAGCAATTCATCAGTCCCGAAATAGAGCCTTTCGAAAAATACCTATTAAAAGGGATGATTGAGTCTTTGATGGGCAATCATGTAGAAGCCATCATTGCTAACACTAAAGCGCTGGAGGTTTTTCCCACCTACCACGTAGCGCGATTTATGCTCGCCGAACAGCTTATTGAAGATAAGCAACTGAACCGCGCCAATGAAGAGATCGATAAGCTTCTCGCCCTCAACCCTAACAGCGGCCATGCGAATTACCTGAAGTCGCTGGTCAGGTTCTATCAGGATGAGTACGAACAAGCGTATAATCTGGCAAACCTGGCTTTACAACACAAGGCGAAACCCGCGCTTGCAAGTTTTATTGCGGGTACCAGCGCTTACTATACCGGCCGACTTGAAAGTGCACTAAGACTGTTGTCTACGGCAGCGACCACCCTGCCTCCGTCTCACCCCGCTCATCGAATGCTGGCGCAGGTAAAACTGGAGCTAGGCTATGTAAATGAAGTAGCGGGTAACTTAGATGACCTGAATATCGAACCCGGCCAGGGTGCTGAAATATATAGTCTTGCCGCACTGCAGAAATTACAACAAGGGGAAGACGCTGAATCGCAGAAGTTACTTAAAAGAGCAAAAGCACTTGATCCCAATAATCCGGTCAGTTTGTTAAGAGAAGGGTATATTCTGCTCGATGAAGGTAAAGAAGGAGCCACTGACTCACTCTCACGAGCGCTTGAAATTGCTCCCGACCTTAGCGAGGCCTGGATCCTTCTGGCGCAGGCTAAATATGAGGAAGAAGGCCTGAGCGCCGCGTTAAAGGTTGCCGATCAATGGGCTGAACTTAATGAACTCAATGGCGAATTATTGAGAGGTATCATCTATTTACGCCATGGCGATGAAAAGGCGGCGATAGAGCATTTCACTAATCTGGTTAAACGGGATCCTGATAACGCCGGAGCGATTCGCTACCTAATGATTGGCGAGGCTCGCTGGGAAAATTTTGATAAAGCAATAGACTATGGCGAGCGACTGTTAGACTTAACCCCAAACAATCTGCAAAACCTGATTGATGTGGTCAATATTAAACTCGCGATGGGACAAGAAGAGCAACTGGAAACTTTTCTGTCGAAACGTATAAAACAATTTCCAGAATCAGACGCCCCTAGCTCAGCACTAGCATTAATATACCTTCGTTCCGGTCAACCGGAAAAGGCGATTAGTCTTCTTAAAGGGATTGCAGAACCACAAAGCTTTGGTGTTTATCAGGCACTGGGGGATGCTTATGTCAGTGTTAAAAATTTCGACAAAGCTATTGAAACTTACCGGGACTGGTCGCAAAAATTCCCTACTGATAGCCGCAGTTGGTATCGCCTTATTGCAACCTATCAAATGAGTAACAACTTTGATGGTGCGTTAGAGGCAACTCAAAATGCCCGTCGGTATTTACCCAGAGACGAACGGCTAATTCTGGTTGAGGCTCACCTGGCAGCATCTACCGGTCGTTTTGCTCAATCAAAACGGGCTATCGAACTGCTTACTGAGGATAGCAGCGAACTGGTAAACTTAACCCATACCAGAGGCTTACTGGCGCTTAATGAAGGCCGTTATGATGACGCTGTGTCATTACTCTCGGCCTACTACGAAACGAATCCCGGCTTTGCAGTCGCGCGACTGCTTGCGCTGAGTTTCGCAGGCCTGGGCCAGGCAGAGCAAGGCCTTGAATTTCTGTTATCAGAAGTAAAAAAAGAAGAGGATAAAATTGTCTTTAAATTAGTTACCGCGGACTACGCATCTTCTTACGGCCTGTATGACGCATCCATTAACCTGTACAAACAAGTTCTGGCCCAGAAACCAGACGAGTTTGCAGCCCTCAACAACCTTGCTTCAGTTTATACCCAATCAGGTGATTTAACGAATGCGGCAGAGAATGCCAAACGAGTGATTGAAATTGCGCCCGACTCTCCTTATGCCCTGGATACCTATGGGTATGTACTGTTAAAACAGGGCAAAATTGAGGAAGGCAAGGCGTTTGTTGAGCGCGCGTTAGGGAAAGCCCCCAATAATAAAGAAATTCAATTGCATAACGTAGAAGCCCTGCTCCTCAACGGTGACCTGACACAGGCAAAATCCATGCTGTCGAGGATTCGTCCCGTCACTCCGTTACAGCAATCGTTACACAAAGAACTAAAAAGCCGCCTGGACGCGCAGAATTAACCCACGCGGATTAAGACAGTGCTGACGCTTGACGTAAGGGATAACTACACGCTGGATGAGGTAGCAACTACGCTTACCTCTTTAGAGCAAGCAATGCCGTCAGTACCTTTGTTTCTGAGCCTGTTCTGGATCCGGCCGTGGCTTGAGTTGTGCGAAACCTTACCCTTGTGGTTAACTTTTAAAGACAGTGGCCAGGTGGTAGGCAGTATTTTTGTATGCTCAACGGGATACAGGTTACCAAAGGAGCCGTTTGGTTCTGGCTGGTTTAATAAAACTGGCCAGCCGAAGCTGGATCAGATCTGGATAGAATACAACGATATTCTTGCCCTGCCAGGCTATCGTCAGGCCGCAATAAACAGCCTGCTCGAATGGTGTAAAAACCAGCCTCAGCAAAAGTGGATCCTCGAAATTACAGATAAACCGAAAGAGTGGCTGCAACACCCCGCCTACAGCGCAGAAATAAGCGATATACCAGCCTTTCGGGTCAATCTTTCAGGCTCGTATGCTGACTACAACAGGTTTTTATCGCAATGTTCCAGTAACAGCCGCAGCCGTATCCGCAGAGCAATGAAGTACATGCAACAGCACTACGGCGAGCTCTCCCTGACTTCTCTTGGAGCACAACCGGATGCTGTATCATTATCAAATATGATGTCGCTTCATCGTCGCAAATGGGGAGACACCAGCGAAGGAAGTGGCTTTGACAACCCCACATTTGTCCAGTTTCATAAAGCTCTGATGGCCGGTGAAGACCAGCATGCTTTTCATTGTGAAGTGCTGGCATTCTATGCCGGAGACCTTTGTCTGGGCTACACCTATAACTTGCTGAGTCACGACACTGTCTTTTTTTACTTATCCGCTATTGAATACGCCGAAGAAAGTAACCGTTTTCAACCGGGACTGATAATGCATACCCTGGCAATCGCGTATTTTGCTGGCAAAGGGTATAGAACTTATGATTTTATGGGCGGCGACAGTCAGTACAAACGCTCATTGTCCAATGAACAGTACGCCTTAACAGCCGTTCACCTGTACAAAAGAAACTGGCTTACACAGTTGTTAAGTATAATAAAAACCATTGCGCACCGCTTTCGCTAAAAATTGCCGGACAATAGGTATAATCCGTGATTAATGTTTGCTCTGTAGCGCTATTTAACGGTACAGTTACACTCAGGTTGACTCCCCATTAACGACAATAACTACAATTACCGACACATGCTGGAACCTATCTATTTTTCGCTAAAAACGCCTTCTCATGACACCGGTTCAGGGGCATTGTTTTCTGTCGGAGTACCACTGCCCAAAGGCCGATTTTTCGCTACTCAGCAGTTAGTATGCTGTCGGGATGATGGGAAGGATGTCAGCGCAGCCGTCGTGCCGAAGGCATTCTGGCCGGATAACTCTCTAAAATGGGTGCTGGTACAAGGGGAAACTACTCGCCAGGGGCTGGAACAAGCAGGCTTTACCCTGTGTGAGCCACAGCAGATCCCCCCCTACTGTAAACAGCAATCACCAGACATCACCACAACGCCAGACAAAGTCGAAGTACGTTGCGCAGACACCAGCTGGCTAATTGATACAGACCAACTGTTCTCCGGCACCCTTACGGTAGCCGGGAAGTTATTTCAATTTGGTGTAAAATCTAAGTTCAGAGCACCCTATGATACGCTGCAAGCTACCTTATCTGACTGGCATATCACACCATCTTACGATAACAAATGCAGTGGCGAAGCGGTTTTTATAGACCTGACACTGCATTATCAGCTTATCAGTAAGACACCGGCTACCATGCCTCTGGAATTCACTGTAACGCTTAAATACTTTACCCACTTTGGCCATTGTGAATTACACAGCACATTGTTAAACCCAAACCCGGCCGAACATGCCGGTGGCACCTGGGACCTGGGTGATCAGAGAAGCCTGCTAATTGAAGATTTTGGTTGGTTTATTAAGGCAGAAGAAGGCACAGCACACCTTAGTGATGACAATGCAACCTTTACCAGTGCAGAACCCATTCATACAGAAAGTATGCTGTGGCAGCGTTCCAGCAACGGCCAACACTGGGACAGCCCTGTACATCTTAATCATCAACGTGAGCTCAGCATTTCCAATCCATTAAGCGTAATTGAGGTTAATGGTGAGAAATCAGAACAACCGGTACGGCTTATGCCTGCTGGCAACCTGCAACAGGGTGAGACCGGTTTACGCATCGTGCCACACAAATTCTGGCAGAATTTTCCTACCGCGTTCACTGCCAGGTCAGGCGAAATATGCTGGCACTTCTTTAAAGCCGAGGCCAATCACCCGGTTGAGTTACAACCCGGTGAGCAAAAATCCCATTGCTGCGAACTGGCTTTTAGCGTCAATGCTGGCAGATATGTTAAGGCAACTGCCCGCCTCAACCCAGAGTGGGTAACACACTGCGCTGTCATCCCCTGGTTCTCTACTGCACTGACTTCAGATCCCCTGCAGTCACTGATAAATCTGGGCCAGACGGGCGAGCAGAACTTTTTCGCTAAACGGGAGCGTATCGATGAATATGGCTGGCGAAACTTTGGCGACCTCTATGCTGATCACGAAACCGCAGAACATCAGGGCGATGAGCTGTTTCCTTCCCATTACAACAATCAGTACGACCCGTTGTATGGCTTTTTAAAGCAGTGGTTGTTAAGTGGTGATGAACAATGGAAAGCACTCGCAGACGACCTGGCCAGACACATTATCGACATTGATATTTACCATTGTGACTATGACAAGCCAGAATATAACAATGGCTTATTCTGGCATACCGACCATTATCTCCCGGCTGAAACGGCTACCCACCGGACATATTCCAGGCATCACAAGAGTGATGCTTATCAGGACCATGCCGGCGGCGGCGGACCTGGTGGCCAGCACTGCTATACCAGCGGCCTGCAATTGTATTACTTCCTCACAGGTTGCCAGCAGGCAAAAAAAGCGGTGCTCGGCTTAGCTGACTGGATAAGTCAGGTTTACGAAAGTGATGGCACGCTTTTCGGCCTGTTATTGCAATTCAAAAACCGCCACCGCAAAGATTTAAAGCAATTCGCCACCGGTCAGTATCCGCTGGACCGGGGCACGGCCAACTATATGGTTGCTCTGCTCGATAGCTATGAACTCACCGGCAATACCCACTTACTGGATAAAGTGGCGTACATCATTCGTCATACCGTCTCCCCTGTCGATAATATTGAAGACGATAAAGATCTTACTAATGTTGAGGAATGTTGGTTTTACACGGTTTTCTTACAAGCGTTGTGCCGATATCTTACCGTGCAACAAGGCATTGTTGAGAACAGTGATTATAACTACGCCAAAGCGTGCCTGTTGCACTACGCAAAGTGGATGGCTGATAACGAATATCCTTATCTGGAAAAGCCCGATATTCTTGAATACCCCAACCAGACATGGAGTGCTCAGGACTTGCGTAAGGTTCATGTTCTGGCCGTAGCGGCGACCTATTCAGAACCCGACCAGGCCAATCGGTTTATGCAAAAAGCTACGACGTTGAAAGAGTATGTCATCACCGCGATAAGCAATAGTAGTGAGCGTGAGTACACCCGAATTCTTGCCCTTGTAATGCAAAATTACGGTGTGGATACTGTGTTGGCATCCAGTCCCGCTCCGCCGGTTAAGCAAGCTATCGCCTGTATGCAGGGAGCCAGAGAGCAACACGAGGCGGGATGGCAAACAGAGCTGCTGCGGGTAATAAAACAGTTTTCGCCACAATATGAATGGCAACAGCTGCAAAAACGTATTCCTAAATTACGCACAAATCGGTGGGATTAAACATGGAAAGCGTTTCTTTTATAATTCCCCACAAAGGGCGTGAAAACATGTTGATTGAAACCATTGTTTCAATCGCAGCATTGGAGTATCCCCACGAGCTACTGGAAATCGTGCTGGTATCACAGAACCCCGCCGTGTCAGAAGAGGTCGCCCAGGCTGCCGGTAACATCACTTTGCAGGTCATCGAAAGTTCGCCGGATAACACCATTTCAACCTCACGAAACATCGGCGCCAGCCAGGCTAAAGGCAGCTACTTTGCTTTTCTAGATGCCGATATTGCTCTGTCAGCAAACTGGTTAAGCACGTGCTTACAACTTCTGCAAAGCCGTCCCAACACTAAACTGGTCAGTGCCATGCAGTTACCCTCTGCAACGCCAACCCCTCTGGAGCACATCCGGGTTGCGCTGAGCAATGCAGACATTGATTGTACAGTAAGCTTTTTACCTGGCCGAAACTTGTTACTCAGCAAAGAAACCTTTTATCAGGCCGGTCGGTTTCCGGACGATTTGGTAACTTGTGAGGACTACTACTTCACCGACAAGGTAAATCAATTGGGCGAGTTATATTACACAAGTCAGGCGCAATATGTGCATATTGGCGAAGACAAACAGCTCGCGGCCATGTTCAGTAAGGAAATCTGGCGCGGTCAGTCTAATCTTGCCTCCACCCGGGATCGCCACATCCCGCTCCGGGAATGGCCAAGCTTTATTGTACCGGTAGCGATACCGGGACTATTGTTACTTGCACTGTTACTGGCTGTCGCCGGTTTTTCCGGGTTAAGTCTCACTTTGCTGATCCTGGCTTTCATGCCGGTCATCGCATACAGTTTCCGACTCTTCAGGCTTGTTAGCGGCAAAACCTCTTTCTGGCAAGTCTTAAAATTTTACAGTGTTTATTTCCCGGCCCGTGCCATTGGCACCGTGGGCGGCATTATAAAAACCATTGGAACGTCTTCACATGGAAAATAAAAAAATAAAAATTCTGCAATTTATCTGTTCAACTGGTTTTTATGGTGCTGAGCGCTGGGTTCTGGCTTTGGCCAGCCATTTGCCAAAAGATAAAACCGTCTCGCTACTGGCTACCACACTGGAAGACAATTCTCAGGATCTTGAGCTGGTGAGGCAATTTAAAGACCGTTGCGGAGCAACCTTCGAACTGCCAATGAAACATAAGTTTGATTTTTCTGTGGTCGATCAGCTGGCCGAACTGATCAAACGTGAAGATATCGATATCATCCACACCCATGGTTATAAATCGGATATCCTTGGAGTCTGGGCGGCCCGAAAAGCAGGTATCCCGTGTGTAGTCACACCGCACGGCTTTGAGAACGCCAAAGACATTAAACTACGCATGTTTATCTGGCTTGGCTGTCAGGCCATGAAATACGGTGATGCAATAGTGCCCTTATCCCGCCAGCTGTTGGCAGATATGCAACGCCTTGGAGTGAAAGCAGAAAAAACGCACTACATTCAAAATGGCGTGGATTTGTCTGAAGTTGAGTCCGTACGCACCGACGAGAACATTCCGGCCAGCACTGAAAAGCTGCGCGTAGGCTTTATTGGTCAAATGATCAGCCGCAAAAATATCGATGATATCCTGACGATCTTTGATGACTTGCATCAGGAAGGAATGAATATTGAGTTACTGTTCCTTGGTGATGGCGACGATCGCGCCCGACTGGAGCAAATCGCAGCCACGTTACCCAGCAAAAGCGATATTCATTTTCTGGGTTTTCGCGACGACCGACTGGCGCTGCTGAAAACCTTTGACTTGTTTGTCATGACCTCTACCCTGGAAGGGGTGCCTCGTTGCCTCATGGAAGCCTGTGCTATGGGAACACCTGTAGCGGCCTATCAGATCCCTGGGATTGATCAGCTTATAACCCACCAGCAAACCGGTTTACTTGCGCCACTTGGCGAACGTGAAACCCTTAAAGGCTACTGGCGCGATATGTTATCTGATACTATCAGGGCTAACGAATATGGCTTACAGGCAAAAGCCTATGTAGAAGAACACTTCTCAGCGCAACGCATGGCCAATGAGTATATGGTTCTTTTTGAGGACTTACTAAGCTAAGGATATGGCATGGTAAACCAGCAATCACCAACTACCACACTGTTTGTACTGACCATTGATACCGAAGAAGAATGGCATTGGGACGAACCGTTTCCGCAGCATAACTGTCAGGTTGAGAACATTCAGCGTATCCCCGAATTCCAACGCTTTTGTGAAAGCCTCGGCGTCAGGCCAACCTACTTTGTCGATTACGCAGTCGCAGACAATCAGCAAGCCGTAGATGCCATACAACAAGCCAGGCAGCACAACCAGTGTGAAATAGGTGCTCACCTGCATCCCTGGTGCAACCCGCCCTACTTTGGTAAAACCGGTGAAGCTCAATCCCACGTTGTGAATCTGCCTCTTGAGCAAATTGAAGCCAAACTCGATGCCCTTATTGAGCTGTTGGTTAAACGTTTCAACACTCATCCTCGTTCATTTCGAACCGGCCGCTGGGGAATCGACAGCAAGGTATTAAAGCTCTTAGCTAACCGGGGGTTTCGCGTCGACAGCAGTGTTTATCCATATTACCGAAATGAGTTTTTCACCTGTGAAGGATCACCTTTAACTCCCTACTGGCCCGATTTTAGCGATCCGCTTAAAGCTGGCCACCAGCGCCAGATTATGGAGCTCCCCGTCACCGCGGGCTTTAATCGTCAGAATTATGAAACCGTGGATAAAATTCACCGGCTGGGCGAATCCGCGCCGTTAAAATTACTCCACCCCATTGGTTTAATGTGGCATACGCGAATATTGAGAAAACTTTATCTGAGCCCAGAGCTGAACAACAGCGAGAACCTTTGTTTGCTGGTCGATTCTGCATTGGGACGGGGCCACAATGTCATTCATATGTATTTGCACAGTTCCAGCCTGATTGATGGTGTGACCGGGTTATTTGATAAAGAAAATTCACTTGAAGTCATTTGTCAGCGAATTAAAACTACCTTGGAACACCTCGAACAATCGGGCCCTGTGCAGTTTTGCACCATCACCGAAGCCTGTGAAATGCTTAAAGTGAGAAATCCGGAGGAAGCCGTTCTTTTATGAACATCAGACGGGCAACACCCACCGATGCCGCAACCTGGGACAACTATGTTGCACAGCATGCCGAAGCAACGCCCTATCATAAATTTGGCTGGGGCATGGCCTGTGAACAGGCCTATAAACAGTCAATGCACTATCTGTTGGCCGAAGATACCAACGGTAACCTAACAGGTGTGCTACCGGCCATCGATTTTAAACGCCCGCTTAAAGGCGAGCACCTGGTAGCCCTGCCTTTTTGCGATACCGGCTTTGCCCTGGCAGACAGCCAGGACGTAAAAACAGCACTGCTGTCGCATCTTGACGCACGAAGTGATTACCGGGATTTACGTCAGGAACCGGTGGATACCAACACCTTGAGTCCGGGTCAGAAAGTGATTTTGCGCTTACCGTTGCCAGACACCAGTGATGCATTATTAAGCCAGTTTAAATCAAAGTTACGCAGCCAGATCCGCAAAGCCGAAAAGAATGGTCTGACCATGAAAATGGCGGAAAACTTCGCTGAGCATAAACAACTGCTGGACGATTTTTACGACGTGTATAAACAGAATATGCGCCAGCTTGCCTCTCCGGTCCACTCACGCAAATGGTTTGAACGTATATTAGCCAATTATGATGATGCCGCCCGGGTTTGTGTTGTTTACACAGAAGAGTTAGCCATAGGCGCGGGCATTGTGTTAATCAACGGGCAAATGGCGGCCATTCCCTGGGCATCCACTTTGAGTCAGCATAACCGGCTGGCGCCGAATATGTTACTTTATTGGTCACTACTGGCTAACGTTACAGATAGTGGCCAGCGTGTGTTTGATTTTGGCCGCTCCTCTTTCGGTGAAGGTACTTACAAATTTAAAACTCAATGGGGCGCTGTTCCCTATGCATTGCACTGGCATGACGGTGCAACACCCGATCTGGAGACAGCAGTTGAAACGGGTCCACCGGGTACAGTAAGGCAATTAGCGGAAACTATCTGGCCCAGACTTCCGCTGGGTATAACGGTTTCTATGGGGTCGGCTATACGACGCTATATTAGTTTATAAGGCAGGATTTATATGTGCGGGATTGCCGGCTTCAGCCGCTATCAGTTTGAATCGGGTGATGAGTCTCTGTTGGCCGACATGGGTCAGGCCATTTATCACCGGGGGCCGGACGCGGGCGGCACTTATCTGGATGCCGGAGTGGGTCTGTGCCATCGCCGTCTGAGTATTCTGGATTTATCCGCGGCCGGCAACCAACCGATGTTCAGCCCGGACCGCCGTTACGTGATTGTGTTTAATGGTGAAATTTACAATTTCCTCGACATCCGCGCGTCGTTAGAGGCACAAGGCCATCAGTTTTCTACCCATACCGACACCGAAGTTATCCTGACCCTCTATGCACTGGAAGGTCCCCAATGCCTTGACAAGCTCAATGGCATGTTTGCGCTGGCTATCTGGGATACCGCTGAGCAAACCGTTTTTCTGGCCCGCGACCGGATTGGTAAAAAGCCACTTTATTACACTCACCAGCAAGGCAAATTCGCTTTTGCCTCGGAAATAAAAGCGCTATTGCCGTTACCTTTTATCAGCAAGTCCATCCGCGACGACGCCGTATACGACTTTTTTGCTTACCAGTACGTGCCGGATCCAAAAACGATTTTCACCGATATTCAAAAGTGCCCTCCCGGTCATTATATGGTATTTGAAAAGGGCGAGCTGACCATCAAACGCTACTGGGACGTTGACTTCAGCCGCACCAGTAACAATTCCGAAGAAGCACTCACCAATCAGTTAAGGGAACTGACCGCGCACTGCACTAAACAGCGCATGATAGCGGACGTGCCACTCGGTGCATTTCTAAGTGGTGGTGTTGATTCCAGTGGTGTAGTCGCGATGATGGCAAATCAGTCTGAGTCGCCAGTGAAAACCTGCTCGATCGGTTTTGATGAAAAGCGCTTCAATGAAACAGAGTTTGCCAAGGCGGTGGCCGATCAGTATCACACTGAACATCACGAATTTATTGTGCATGACAATGTCAGCGATAACCTTGAGCATATTGTCAGCTTTTTTGACGAACCCTTCGCTGATCCGTCGTTGGTGCCTACCTATTTTGTGTCCAAGCTGGCCCGTCAGGAAGTCACGGTTGCTATTGCCGGTGACGGTGGCGATGAAGTATTTGCCGGCTATGAGAAATACAGCGTTGACGCAGTAGAGAATAATCTGCGCAATAAAGTACCGGGCTGGATACGCAAGAAGGTGTTGCCCGGGCTGGCTAATCTGCTCAGCGCAGGCTCGTCGATTACGGTGTTGCGCAAAGCTAAATCGCTGTGTGACAGCTTATCCTGCGATCCGGCGATGGGTTTTTACCTGTCCAATGCACAAATCGACCAGCGCCACTGGCAACAGCTTGTAGCGCCGGATTTCGCCAGTCGTTTGGGCGATTACCATCCGAGCAAAATTACCCTGGACGCGTATGCCAGAGCCAACGGACCGGATCATCTGGCCAAAATACTCTATACCGACCTCACTACATTTTTGCCCGGCGGTATTCTGGTCAAAGTCGATCGCATGAGTATGGCTAATTCACTGGAAGTTCGCGCCCCTATTTTAGACCGCGAAGTGATTGAGTTTGCAGCCACGGTACCGTCCACCTACAAATTTAAAGAGGGCGAGAAAAAACACATTCTTAAAGAAGCGTTTAAGCCTCTGCTACCAGACGACATTCTCTACCGCAAGAAAATGGGTTTTTCCGTCCCCCTGGACAGCTGGCTCAGAAATGAAATTAAAGCCATCGCCGAAAGCTACATTCTGAAAGACAACAGCGGCCTGTGCCGATACTTTAAACCACAAGCCATTCATCAGTTCTGGCAGCAGCATCAAAGTGGTAGCTACCAGCATGGCACCCTGCTATGGAGTATGCTGATGTTTGAAATGTGGTATCAACGCTATATTGAAAGTGAGGCAGAAGCTGCGTGAGCGGAAATACCAGGGTAATGCATATCACTTATGATATGCGTATTGGCGGTACCGAGATGGTCATTAAAAACCTGATAGAAGGATTCGCATCCACCTCGGTTGAAATGTCGATATTCTGTATCGAGAGTCCCTTAGGTCCATGGGGGGAAATGCTTAAGCAAGGCGGCATCCAAATTACCACTCACCCTCGCCAGCCTGGTTTTGACAAAGCGCTGATTAAAGCCATTCGGGCCCATATCCGCGAGTACAAAATCGATATTATACACTGCCATCAGTATACTCCCTGGGTCTATGGGGTAATTGCTGCAGCAGGTCTGAAAACTAAGGTTATCTTTACTGAACACGGCCGTTTCTATCCTGATTTTGGCACCTGGAAGCGTAAGTTAGTCAACCCTGTGCTACAGAGTCTGACAGACAGCATGACGGCCATTTCCGCCGCTACACGGCAAGCGTTGGTCACCCACGAAAACCTCAGCGCGAAAAAAATATCGGTAATCTACAATGGCATACAGGCGTTGTTACCGGCTGAACAGGCATCTCTGGACGCTTTGCGCGAACAGTTAAAAATTCAACCAGACACTCTTGTGCTGGGCACCATCGCCCGTTTTGACCCCATTAAGAATCACCTGATGATGTTAAGCGCCTTTAAGGACTGTCTGGATGCCGGATTAGATGCCGTGCTGGTAATAGTGGGTGATGGCGAGATGCGTTCTGCTATTGAGCAACGGATCACTGAGTTGGGTATTGTCGATGCAGTCAGATTAACCGGCTACCAACCACAGCCATCGCAATACCTCTCTCTCATGGATATCTTTCTGCTCTCTTCTTTCAGCGAGGGCACTTCCATGACGCTGCTGGAAGCCATGTCTATTGGCAAACCCTGCGTGGTTACTGACGCAGGTGGTAATAAAGAAGTGATTGGCCATAATGAAAATGGTCTGGTGGTGGACAACGACAACCAGACGGCCTTTGCGCTCGCTATTCAACAAATAGCCCGCGATAAAGCGTTGTATGATAAATTTGCCAACACGGCAAAAAGCCGCTTTGCGAAACGCTTTAGCGTAACCTCTATGTGTGATGCGTTTAACGGCATCTACCAACGACTAGCCTCGTAAACGACGAACAGTAAGCGGTTATTATTATGCCAAATCAATCTCCCATCCCGGCAGAAAAGTCCAGCAGGAAGCGCTTTTGGCGTAAAGGGCGAATCATCAAATACAGCGTGATGGTTATTCTGCTGGCGTTGATCTTTTCCTTTTCACCCTTGGTTATCCCTACCAGCGATCTGACACCAAGCCAGGCTGCACAGGCACGCTCAGGTGCCGCCAAGATTTTAAAGCCCTTAATGTCATCCCGGGAAGATGTCAGTATCTCGGTAACCGCCGAACACCTACAAGCCATATCCAATGCGGTCAGTTATACCGTACCGGCGGTACAACTGCGCTTAAATAGCAGCAGCTATGGCATTCTCATCGCCTCTTCGCTGACCACAATCCCTGGTGTGGTGTATGTTAACTTCAGTTGCTGGCTAATGCCTGATTTCAATGGCACTATGACATTTTCTCAATGTAAGCTGGGTAGTCTGCCAATCCCAGGCAAACTTATCGAGTACTTTGCGAAAGGCCTCGCCCGACTGCTTTTCGGTGAAGAAGCCCTAACCACCCTGAACAACATTTTATCCAATACCCGGCTGGAAAATAACCAGGTCGTGGTACGTTTCAAAAAGCCCGGCAACCTGAAAGCAGCCGTCGAGCAACGGCTCACTGATACATTTAAGGTGGTACAGGATTTACGGCAGATTAACGGCGTGGAAACCGAAACCATTCAAACCTACCTGGATTATATTCAATCCCACTCAGAGCGCACTGCGACAACTGCTGAAATGGTCGGAAAAACCTTCTTACTGGCAAAAACCCGCTCCGTATCTGAAGATCCCCGCGACGAAAACTTTGCCGCTTTATGGGCACTGGCGATGTCCTTTGGCGCACCGGATTTTGCGCGGATTGTTGCCATGCCGGTAGATTACACTTTAATGCAACCGAAAAAGTATGTCCTGCGCGGCAGGATGGACCTGCGCCTGCACTTTTTTTACTCGGTAGCATTACGGCTGGCCAGTGAAAAGCAAATGAGTATTAACATCGGTAAGCTCAAGGAGGTAATGGACTCTGCCAAAGGTGGCTCAGGTTACAGTTTCCGGGATCTTACTGCCGACAAGGCCGGGGTTGAACTGGCCGATTTTGCCATCTCCAGTGATTCCAATGCTCGCCGCGTGCAGGCAGTTTTAGCCGGTATCGACAGTGAAAATCAGTTTATCCCGTTACTCCATGACCTGCCCGAAGGACTGAGTGAAGAAACCTTTGCCAGTGTGTTCGGCAGTGAGTCAGACCCAAGATATCAGGAAATGGAAGCCCGCATTGATGAGCGTATTCAGGCTTTACCTCTTTACTCCAACGAGGCGCCACCTCCACGTCAACCTGCCACTACTGCAATCTATGACAAACCAGTCAATGCCGGTCAAATTACACAGAGTGGTAACTGGTATCAGGTGGATACCCATACCCACACAAAATATTCAGATGGCCGTTTCAGCATTACTCAGTTGGCAGAAAATGCCAGTAAATTTGGCTGTGACGCTGTGGCCATTACCGACCACGGCGACCATAATCTGAAAGGCGTATTTTCTGCAGAGTATTGGCAGGATTTCACCAATGCTTCATCGCAGTTCAATGATTTAACCCTGATTGCTGGCCTGGAGTGGAATATTCCCCCGTTTGCTGGTCGTGAGCATATGACATTGCTGTTTCCTGAATCGGTAAACCATGACCGGCTTATCAGCCTGTTCAGAGATCAGTATGATCATTATGGTAAAACCAAATCAACCACGATTAATGAGAGCCAGGCACTGGCATGGTTGAATAACCAGTTTAAAGACAGCGATACGCCGCCTGTGGTGATGTACAACCATCCCAGCCGCAAAGATGTAGAGTCTGGCGAGAATGCCCACGATATGCAGAAATGGCGCTCACAAACGCCTTATGTCATCGGCTTTTCAGGTGCGCCGGGCCATCAGAAAAAACGCGGTGACGACAACGGCTCCTATAATAATCGTTTTAAAACCCGCCACGGCTGGGATCCTGCCGTAGCAATTCCTGGCAATGACTGGGACAGCCTGCTGCAGGGAGGTTTGCAAACCTTTGCCGCCCGCGCCCCATCGGATTTCCATAATACCAAGATGGACTACTGGCCTTGTGAGTTCTCTACCACGCATATATACGCCAGCAGTCGCCGCACCAACGATTTACTCAACGGATTCGCCACCGGTAATTACTGGGCACAGCATGGTAAATTTGTCGCCACAGTGAGCGCACAGGTAGAGAATGGCCAGGGACAGACACTCGCTCTGGCGGGGAATGTCATTAATAGTCCACGATTACCACTTACTGCGAAGCTCACTGTAACGCTGAACGAGAAAGACTGGCAGGGTTTTAAGACGTCTCTGGATGAAGTGACGGTAGTGATTGTGACCGAGAAAGAGGTACAAACAGAAGTATTTTTCCCTGATTCACAGCGTCGGGAACACAGCTTTGAGGTACGCTTGCCTGCCAATACCAACATCACGGCGGTGCGTTGGTTTGGACGCAGTATACAGCCAGAGCAACATCACTATCAGTTCTTTACCAACCCGGTGATGATCCACTGGCAATAGACGGTGCCTTAAACCGGATTACTGCCGTCCGGTTTTACGCCACATTATCATTGCAATGCACAGCAAAATAACAGGCAGAGCCCATTTAACCACGTAAGCGATTTTCTCAAAGTAATATTTCTTGGTAATAAAATGTGAAGTGCCGTTCCAGTATTTAAACCCGTCTTTAATCAGATTACCGGCAATCATAAGCTCACCATCATTTACCCGCCCTAATTGCTGCTGGTAAGCGCTAATCAGGGCCTGTGGGTTCTGCTCATAAAACATAATGCCCTGCTCCAGCACTACACCAAAGTCAGCATCCAAAAGCAGAGGCTTGCCATCAAAATACGCTTCTACCATCACATGGCCAGGTACAGTGATAATCTTGTTGGCAATGCCCTGCTCATCAAGCAAACCTGACAGAGTCATGGAAGCGTCACCGCAAATACCAATACCACGCTCAATGCTGCGATAAGGGTTTGCATAATGGTAACGCTGATATTCGGGAATATTTGTCACTATGCCCATGAGATGGAGGATATAGTTCTCCCAAACCGGCACGCGCTGATGGAACAGGTCGGGATCGAACGCTTCCCACTCTACATGGGCAATACCGCCAGCCAAGTCTAGGGTAAGGCGTTTAGCATACTGTTTGTCTGTTTCTCCGGGCAAACGAAATATGGCCTGTTCTAACTCAGGCGGTGTGAGGCTTAGATCCTGTTCGCCAAATCTAAGGACTTCCGGGCTCAGTCCATCAGGCCTTAAGTCCTGTGTTAAACCGTAAAGGTTTAACACTAACAAGGCTACGCCTGATATAAAAAGCGCTATGATGACCAGTCGTGAAAGTAATCGATTCATTCTTTTATTTACTCTCGGCGTTGCGGTTTCTGTCTAACTTTGTCCTGATGACCTTTAGCAAAGGCGTCATTAATTTTACAGTATAACCATAACAATGAACCCGGTCTTTCAGGCTAAAGATTAGGGCCAGTTGCAAACCGCCGAACAGGACCGAGGTGATCAGCGAGTGCGCTATCAACGTCAGTATTGAATCAACATCAGGAATAATCAGAAAGGCAACTTTACCGCTAAATAATATCAGTGCTATTGCAGGCAGCACTGGCAATAGCAGAGCGCCAAAAGCAGACTTGCCCACATAAAGCCACACCACGATGACAAAAAATAGCAATACAGAAATCACATCAAGCGAAATTTTGTATTCAGCCAACTGAAAAATACTCTCAAAATCGAAGGTTAAAAACAAAACGGCCTGAGCGATCAGGGAGTATACGGAGTAAGCAAATAACAGGCTGGTCTTGCCTTTAAGCATGACAATCTGACTCAACGTATTGTTTAGCGTCATTACGATTGTAAAGAACGAAAATATGGCTAGCAAACCGGCATAGGGCAGCCATTTACTGCCTAAAATTAGTTCAACCACATACTCCGCGTGGTTGTACATAAGGTAGATAATAGGCGTAGATATAAGCGACATGTAAAACATGACCACCTGCAGCTGTTTGGCGAAGTAGGCAGGGTTATTTTTAAACTGCGAAAACTGCGTAAGTAACGGCCCACTGGCGGGATTAATAAACATCGTTGTGGGGATGTTGGCGTAATATCGCATGGAGTTGTAGCCACCAACCATCGCTTTTTCAAACGAGCCGCTGACAAAAATGACATCGAGCTGACTGCGGAAAAAGTTTAACACCGACTGGGGCAGGATCCACTTGGAAAAATCCCATTGCTCACGGATATTGGACAGGGAAAGCCTTGGCAGTTTTGGGGCGATGACATAGCTGGCTGAAACCTGACTTACGGTTATCAGAAATTGACCGATCACCAGAGCCCAATAGGTTTCATAAATTATGGCAATGCTAATCGTGATACCCGTTGTTACAAATCTGGAAATAATTTGCCACTTGGTAATCGCACCCAGCTCCTGATTCTTATATTTGTATATCATACCAGGACTGCCGAGCAGCCCGATAAAAGACTGCAGACTAAACACCAGAATGATCGGCATTAAACGGGGATCATCATAATAGAGTGATATTGGATAACTGGAAATGGCCAGTAAAACAGAGAGCGTTCCCTTGAGAAGAAAGCCCAATGTCCAACTGGTGTAAACTAACTCGTCTGTCAGGGTTTCCTGACTGAGAAGGTAACTCTTTCCGCCCGTATTGGAAATAACATCGATAAAATTTAAAAAAATCAGAGCGATGGCTACCAAACCATAATCTTCAGGAGACAGGATCCTCGCCATAATGATTAAACTTACCACGCCTACCATACGACGCGTAACCTGCGTTAGCACTGACAGAGAGCTGGCAATGATTCCTGAGCGAGCAGTTAACAATGTAAATTATCCTAAAACTATGAAGCGCTAAGCGGTTCACCTATGGAAGCACACGAGGTAAGGTGACCCGATCTTTAACCCAATACGAAACGATTTACTTAAGCAACAGCTTTGTAAGACGTTTCCTGACCAAATTTGTTTTTATCGGCCCCAGATGAGCGGTCAGATTTTTAAAGTCTGCATCAATTTTTTGATTGATTGGCTTCATCTCACGAGGCCACTCGTGCGGAGGCAGTGCATCCAGAAAGATTTCCTGTATTTTACCCAGTTCATATCTGGCAATACGATTAATGTAAAGTTTGATATCGCCGGGCTTAAATACAGATAGCTTTTCAAAATCATAGCCAACCCCTTCCAACCATGTTGTTCGGTCAGGCAGGTTTTTCTTGCCAAAAGCCAAATCCGTGTTGGCAGCTTTTGTCAGGAATGAATCTATCCAGTTCAACCCTACAGGCAGGTAAAATGACGCTTCCCTGATACGCTTGATAAACGACCATTTCATACCGTAAAGATTACCAAAGAAACAAGAGCGCTCTATTACAAGGCTACGATAAAATGCCAGATTGCGGCCACTCAGTGGCATACCTGCAATGATGACAGTTTGCTCAGGCGTGGCATGAAGCTTTTCGGCCAATTGCGGAAAACAGTTTAAAGAAAATTGCACATCCGCATCGACAAAAAAATGCACTGCAACGTCATCGGCCAGTTCGTGCACATAGGTATTCCAGGCATTACATTTATCGCCCAATTCAATCTCATGAATGGTCAGTTGGTCAAAATTAAGTTTTTGCTTCACTTCGTTAGCAACCGACACCGTATTGTCAGAACAACCATTGGCGATAATGTGAAAGCGATTCAGTTTTTCATCTGTGCTGTTAAACACACTGGTTATAGAAGTTTCGATATTATCCTGTTCGTTATAAGCGAACATGACAATATTGTATTTTAGTTCCTTCACGCCGTAACCTTCTGAGTGTGACTGGCATCATCTTCGCTGAGATCCGATACCCGGATCCCTTCAATACCGGTATTTTTTTCTACCGCATTCTTAACCAGATAATAATTGGCCGTAATGAGAATCAATAGAAAATAGAATGGTTCAAAAATAATTAAATCCAGGAAAAACGCGCCCACGAAGTAGCCCACTAATCCTCCCATACATGAGAGATTGATATAATCGAACGTTGAATTTTCTACTACATGAGCCCTGACGTATTTAAACTGTTTAAACGAGGCCCAGAAAAACGACAAATAAATAAACCCGGCAATCAAACCTGTATTCGCTGAAAAATTAATAAAAGTATTGTGTGCCACGTGCGGCGATTCACCCGGATAAAGCTGTTGAGAAGCGTACTGGAACCTCTGTGGGCCAGCTCCCAACAGGGGATAATTCGCGGCAATTCCCAGCCCCACTGACCAGGAAACCAGTCTTGGATTCAAAGGCTCGTCACCACTGCTATTAGACTGAGCCATACTTACCGTACTTGAAGTACGTTGAACCAACATTCCCCCCTGATAGACCAACATCGCAACGAAACCAATTGCCATAACGATGTTCAACGACTTTGATTTAACCACTAGGGCAAAAAATAGAGTTACCGATGCTGCACTCAATAAT
Source organism: uncultured Alteromonadaceae bacterium (assembly GCA_950073835.1). GTDB lineage: Bacteria > Pseudomonadota > Gammaproteobacteria > Enterobacterales > Alteromonadaceae > Alteromonas. Next base: position 20,084 of record CATMRP010000015.1, on the reverse strand, counting down.
GCCCCGCGCGAAGCAAACAGAATTAATGCATGCCAAATGAACGGGAGGGTTAGCACCAGAGCATATCTCAACCACTTTTGTTTAAAGTAGCGAATACCGAACATGACGAATGCCAGACCACTGGTTAAAACAATCGAAGTCACGTTACCATCTTTGTACGGGCTTTTCCTCGGCCCCAGCAATCGCCCGCCTTCGAACATTGACCAATTGCCACTAAAATAGTGATCATTCGCCCAATAGGCATAATAAACGGTGACAAAAATGAACATGAAACCGAAAAATTTAATTGTATTTTCCTGGTTTATAAGCGGAAGTACAAAAAAGTACATAATGGCAATGGTTGTGAATATATCCACAACCAGGTCACCACTCACCAGCGAGAAGTAGGTATCAAAGGGGGTGAGCAAGTTAGATAAATGAAATATGATGGTTAGCCCTATCACGCCCTTAAACTGGGATGACTTATAAACCTCCCAGCGGATATTCCCCTGCAACACGTGCCATCCCCAGGCAAGAATAGTAATACCCGCAGAAACTTTGAATGCAGAAAAGCCTTCAAACGCCCAGAACCATATATACTGGGGCTGCATTACCGACACAATGGAATATACCAGTGCAGCAATCCATGGCGCATTGAACATCATGAAAAAACTGACAAGCAATGCCAGATATAGCGCAATTTTTACCATCTTAAACCCTGACTATTAACTCGAAAACCAAGTTCAAGTTATGTTCCTGTAACAGCTCAACAGCAAACTATTTTACGAATAACTTATTTTGGCACATATTCAACCCTAGTCAGTACAAACTAGCAATAATTTCTTCCTACACAAAGGTATATAAAAAACCTTATCGATGACATTCCCACTACGATTCTATTAACAGCGAACAACCGTCACGCCCCGATAACTCGTAAAATCTCACTGGCAACCGCTTTGTTCGTGTGAGACTGAAGAGTAACCTGTCTTGCTTTGGCCGCTAAGGCTTTACGCTCTTGAGGATGGTTTAGGAAATAATTGATTTTTTGAACTAAATCTTCCTCACTGGTATAGGTTGTTACAGCGCCCGAATAGATTTTTTCCAGTGCAGAAATGTGGTCGCTGATAATAAAGCCATTGCAGGCACAAACATCAAAAACCCGATTTGAGATAAATCCCTGCTCTCTCATTTCAGGCCAATGGTCATTCAGCACAATGGCAGCATTTGAATAAAAGTACCGAAGCTGATTATTATCCACATAGTCGCCCTTGATCAATGTTGCAGGGATATACTGCTCCCACCCCTTGCCGTAGACCACTACAGGTATCCTGGCCTCAACACAAATTTTTACTACGTCGCGATAAGTATTGCGCGTGTTGCCAATAAAAATGACCTGATTGCTGAAATCGCTGTTGGCCTCGACACAGGGATAGAACCTTTCTTCATTGGTAAATTGCGGCAAATAAGAAACACTGTGAGCCTGCTCTGAGAGTAAGTCAGTAAGGTGCTCACTCGCGCAAAATACATGCTGGAACTGTTTTACATAGTCTTCACTGAGAATCTCAGGGTGGGAGATTACGTAGAGATAGTGTGGATTTGCCGGATGAATTGTGGCTTTCCTCACCCCACTGATAACCAGAGATAGGTCTGCTCTGTTATTAACGCAGTCAATATTCCAGTACTCAAATGGCACAACGAAAGTCGCAAAGTCACCGGTAGACGCTAATCCAACGCCCAGATCACAGGCAAAGTGATAATCTCCCCAGCTGTACATTGAGGCGTTGTAGGGATGTGCGGATTTTAACAGTATGATTTTCTTGTGTTTGTTTTTCCTGTAAAACTGGAAAAAGCGAAAAAGATACCGAATTACACCCTTATCGATGACCATTATTTACCCTAATTTGAAGAATAAAGCCGATTGTATATTTTGCAGTAAAAATCTAAGGCGATGCCGTGGCTTTTCGCTCAGCACCTGAATGGTAAAGCATAATACCTGTCATCGACTAATAAACAAACACTCAAATGAATGGCTGGCTAATCAAGCGAGTCAAATCTGAACAAGTTGTATGGGCGTAAGTCACTAATTTTCGTTGGTAATGCAAAAAAGCAATGCTAATTAAGCTGTTGTCTGCAACAATAGTTTCCCATACGGTGAACTATTTACGGTCAGTTTAAGGATATTCGCAATGCGCGTCGGCATTTTCGTTGAAGTAGTCAAGGCACAGTTTCACACCGGAATATCCAGATATGTAAAAAAGTTAGTCGAAACACTTGTCAGTCAGGATCACTGTGATGTCACCTACTACCTTTATTACCAACGTCAGCCCGGGGAACAGAAGCTCGACTGGCTATCGGCGAATAAACAGGTCAAACACCGACCGCTCTGGACACCGGTAAACCTGCTTAGCGAACACCCCAGCGTGTGGTGGAAGTATTATCTGCCACTGGTGATGAAACTAGACGGTATAGACGTTTTCCACGGTCCTAATCACTCGGTACCTGTGAGCGGCACGATACCAACAGTACTGACCATTCACGATATTGCCTACTTTTATATGAAGGTACATGGTGAAGGGCTCGACAGAATGCTTAAGCGAACCACCCTTGAGAATATGAACTGCGCCACTAAAATTGTTGCCGTATCACAATCCACTGCGAACGATATTATCAGGGAAGGAGCAGCGGCTGATAAAACCACTGTGATTTACCAGGGTTACGAACCTAATCCCGGGGAGATGAAGGAATGTACCAGTATCATGCAGCGTCCCGTGTCCTCACTTACGCCCTATTTACTGTTTATAGGTACCGTGCAACCGCGCAAAAACGTTGAATACCTGGTGGATGAATTTGCCAGCGTCAGTTCAGAAATACCGCATACGCTGGTTATCGCCGGCGCACCAGGTGACTCGCAACAAACGGTTGAGAAGAAGATAGCAGATTACGGCTTGAGCGACAGGATCTTATTAACCGGCTTTATCTCTGATGAAGAGCGCCACACGTTGTACAAGCAGGCCGACATATTCCTTTACCCCAGTCTCTATGAAGGCTTTGGCCTGGTTATCCTTGAAGCCATGTCCTATGGTGTACCGGTGATTACAGGCAACAACAGCTCACTGCCAGAGGCCGCCGGAGACGCTGGCATCAAAGTGGATATAGCAACCCAGGGCGCATTGGGTGAGGCAATACTTTCCTTGATCAATGAGCCGCAGCGCAAGCAAGCACTGATAGAAAAAGGGCTCACTCACTGCCACTCGTTTGGCTGGGAAGAATCAGCTAAACAGATGATGGCATTGTACCGGCAACTGTGTCGGTGTTAGCTTCTGGCAAACACCGACCGGGCGTTAATTGCCGCGTTTTCCCAATCGAAAGCCTGAACCGAATGCTTGCGACCTGCATTGCCATAGGCCTCACAACGAGCCGGATCTTCAATAAACGCAGATATGACATCAGCCAGTGCAGCTACATTGGTGGCATCCACAATGTCACCCGTCTTACCGGCAAGCAGCGTTTCCTTTGTGCCGCCTGAGTCACCGGCAATCACCGGCTTTGCACAAGCTTGTGCTTCCACAAGCACCATACCAAAACCTTCTATGTCCTGGCCCTCGGTGCGGTTGGGCAGAATAAACACATCACACTGCTGATAGCACTTGATCATGGTTTCATCGTCACAATCCGTTAGCATTTGTACATGATCCTGCAGCGCAAGGGATTCAATCAAATGTTCCAACTGAGTGCGGCTTTCGCCATGCCCGATAATCACATAGTGAGCCTGGGGACAGCGCTTTAAGATTTCAGGCATGGCTTCAATCATTTTGTCCTGACCTTTACGAGCCTGCAATCTACCGACCGTCAAAATAACCCTTTTTCCATCCCACCCCATAGCAGAGAGAAAGTCATTATCTTTATTCTCTACCGGATAGAACTTCTTCGTATCAGCGCCCGGGTGCATTACTGTGACTTTATCATTAACACTATCATCCACCCGACTAACGATGTTGGCACTGTTATGGCTGTTACAGATTATTTTATCGGCACTGCGCATTACCAGCTTGGTCAGACTATTTAATTCGCGGGACAACGCACTGGCTTCCAGATCTTCACCGTGGACGTAGCACAAGTAAGGTATGCCCATTGTTTTATTCAGCATCCAGGCCATCAGTCCTTCCGGCAGCACGCGGCCACAATGGATGTAGCTGATGTCCTGTTCTTTTACTAATCGCTTGAGCGCCTTAAACGACTGCCAGTAAAATTTTAGCCCCTGCAGACTCGCTACGCCCCATTGCGGACTGTAAAGCGGCAATCGATGAATGGCCATAGGGGCGTTAGAGTCAAATAGCTCGGCATTGGTCATCTCGTTGGCGGCCACAATATAATCGCGGCCTAAACGTGAATAGAGCTCCCAGAACCAGCGACCACTGCCTCCGGATGCAGGCGGAAAGTTCTGAGTTAGTACCAGCGTCTTCAATTGTTACTCCGAAATATGATTGAAATACCAACGTCTTGCAGAATAGCGCTGGCTTGGATAAGTGTAAATAACCATTTGCTTTACAAAGGCATTTATAAATAGTTTGTGATATGGCTAATAGTCAGCAGGATAAAGCCGCAGGACGAAATCCGATTGCCGTGCCGTTATGGCTTTTTATTCACCAGAAAGCATAATACACTAATCAAAACATATGCCTATATCAACTAAACGAGATTACTCTTGCACTGTTTGTACCTTGCCCAGCGGATACCATACCCGCCAAATAAAGGAGAGAAACTGCGTTCTTTCCATCAGATAAATTTTTTGCGTAAAAATGATATTGAGGTGACCGTTGCTGCGCCCTTCGAACAATCGGACGAACTCGGTTATTTTAGAACGCTGGAGCAGGAGTATGGCTGCCGCACACTTAGTCAGCCATTGAATCATAAATTGCGGCGTTATATGTATGGTATCGCCAGCAATTCCTCGTTGAGTGAAGCGCATTTTTACAGTGCCGGATTGCAGCAACAAATCGATGATTTACTGCTCCAGCAAAATATTGATGCCATTGTTTGTACTGCTTCAAGCATGGCAAATTATGTTTTCCGCTCCAGGGTATTAGCGAAACTAGCCAGGCGCCCCCGCCTAATCATGGATTTCATGGACATGGATTCTCACAAATGGCTGCAGTATTCCTACAACGCCAAACTGCCAATGCGTTGGGTCTATCAGCGGGAAGCCAGGTTGGTCAGACACCTTGAAAATCGTGTAGGTAAGCAGTTTGATGCCTGCTTTTTTGTTGCCGAACCAGAAACCAATTTGTACCAACAGCAGGCCGGCAATCCTGCCGCCGAGGTGTTATCCATTGGCAATGGCATTGACCCGGCTGAATTTTATCCGGCGACTCAACCGGTTGAGGTAAAAACGCCGCATTTATTATTTGCCGGTGTAATGGATTATACGCCTAACGTAGATGCTATGTTGTGGTTTTATAATGAAGTCTGGCCGAGCGTGTTAGTGCTTTGGCCCGATGCCACGCTGACTATTGCAGGCATGAATCCAACCCCCGCCATAGCCAGGCTGCATGGCGTAGACAATGTCCGGGTCACGGGATTTGTAGAAGACATTCTCCCCTATTTCCATGAAAGCAATATATTTGTTGCACCATTTCGGATAGCCCGGGGTATTCAGAATAAGATCCTGCAGGCTTTTGCTTGCGGGTTACCTGTGGTCAGTACCTCTATGGGGGCTGAAGGTATACGGTGCACACCGGGACAAAACATTGAAGTCGGTGATGAGCCAAATGATATGTTTGATGCTATTAAACGACTAATGGCTACCCCTCACCATTACCAGTCAGTGCGCAATAGTGCCCTGGCAACCATCGACGATCACTATTCCTGGGACGGCATTCTGACTCCGTTGTTACGGCTACTCAACCACGATAAGGTAAAGTCACTATGAAAGCCCTTGTTAAAACGGCATTAAGACTGTTGTTTGTACTCCTTGCCCTGCCCTTTTACCTGTTATTTAAAATACAGTGTGCAGTAATGGGGGCCGATCAGGCTATTACCAGTTGGTCTCAGTTAATGAGCCTGTGGCCGGGCATGCTGGGCGTTTATTTAAGGGCTGCGTTTTACTCACTCGTCTTTAAGCACACCAGTCAGGAACTGGTTATCGGTTTCGGAACCTTATTTTCCCAACACGATACACAAATCGGTGCAGGCACCTATATCGGACCACAATGCAACATAGGCAAATGTGCCATTGGCAAAAACTGTTTATTAGGCAGTGGCGTGCACATTATGAGTGGCAAAGGCCAGCATAACTTCGCCGATCCGGATAAGCCTTTGCGTGAACAGGGTGGCGTGTTTACTCAGGTTACCATCGGCGAGGATAGCTGGCTGGGTAACGGGGCTTTAGTGATGGCCGATGTCGGTAAAAAATGTGTGATAGGTGCAGGCAGTGTGGTTATCCACCCTGTGCCTGATTATGCCATTGTGGGCGGCAATCCGGCTAAAGTGCTCGGTAGCCGCAAGCCTGCCGGAGAGTCATAGCATGCAACGCTTATTCTGCCTGGCTTTGTTGACACTATTCGCTTTGATGTGTCGGGCTGACGAACTCCCCGCCGACAAGCACTATGAGTACACTGTTGAAGTAGACTCAGAACAAGGGCTTTATAAAGCCATTAAACGAGCCAATCAGCGAGGCAATACACTTATCCTTATTGCCGATGGTATCTACCAACTCAATGCCACCCTCAATATCACTGGCAATCATATTGCTTTGCGGTCAGTGTCCGGCGATCCCGCCACCACTATCCTGCGTGGCGCGGGAATGGTCCCCTCAAAACGGGTGAAAAACTTAATCAGGGTAACCGGTCAACACTTTAGCTTCTCTGGATTGACCGGCGAGGCCGCCCCCCATCATATCATTCAGATTGTGGGCGAAGCCAATGCCGACCATGCCGTCATTGAGCATTGTATTTTACAAGATGCTTATGAGCAGATTGTCAAAGTCAGCCACCGGGCCAATAGTAAAGTAGCTGCAGACAACGGTATTATACGCCACTGTACCTTTGGCTACTCAGCAGGCATCGGACCACAATATTACATTGGTGGCATTGACTTGCACCTGGGCCAAAACTGGTTAATCGAGTCAAATCAGTTTTTTGGCATTGCCAGTCCTTCAGACCGGGTAGCCGAGCACGCTATCCACTTATGGAATAACAGTAGTGATAATCAGGTAATTGGCAATGTCATTATCAACAGCGACCGTGGCATAGGTTTTGGCATGGGAGGAAGAGGTAATCAGGGTGGGCTGATTAGTGACAATATTATTTATCACGCCGATAATAATCATCCTTATGCCGATGCTGGCATCATTCTGGAGAGCTCTCCCAACACCATTGTTAAGAAAAACCGTGTGATCCAACATCATGGATATCCAAATGCCATAGAATACCGCTTTGATGCTACCCGTGGCGTTTTCATTGCAGCAAATGGGACGAACAAAAAGATCCGAAAACGTAATGGCGGCAGCGCCGAGCTGAAAGACAATCATCATCTGACCGTATTGCCCCCAGCCGTAAAAACAAGCATTATCGAACGCTTCCCGGTGCAGTATCAACAACTGGTGTTTGATACGTTTTACCCGACTCGGGATTAAAGCAGATGCTGTAACGCTGGCGTCAGTGCAATCACGTCATACTGCTGCACCGGAAACTGGTTGAAAAAAGGCTGCTGTCTGTCAACTTTCTGCTGCGAAAATATCGGCACGTACCATGTTACCTCCAGCATCGACTCGATTTTATCAAACATGTCGTCCGGCGTTTGACCCTGTAAGGCAAGCACCTCCGGGTGTATTTCCAGCAAGAGCACTGCACCGCGGCATTGCGTAATGGCCTTCAGTGCGCCTTTAACCGCTGGAATTTCCTGACCTTCCACATCGATTTTAAACACTAAAAAATCCGCCATTGTAACGCTGTTTTCGGCGACAAACTGATCTATCGTAGTAACCTGGGTATTACCTGGTGAGCCTGGTAATATGTGGCCTTCGTGGTCGCCAGTTTGATTATTATCAGAAGTGAAACTAACCCATCCTGCAAAATCGGACACCGCCTGATTCAAAGCCTGGGCAGGCACATGAAGGCCTGTCAGATTGTATTCAAGCATGGCATAAGCGCCAGGGTTCGGCTCAAAGGCAACGATATTCTGTAACGGTGTACAGTGCCGGGACACCAACCCGCTTACGGTGCCAATGTCTGCGCCAAGATCAAAAAACGTAAAGCGCCCCAGTTTGTTGAGCAGTGCGCAAAACGGACCAAATTCGTCCATATAGTAATTATCCGGCCCGCCCTCAAGCCAAAAGCACCATTCATCAACGGGCAGGATAAACTCGGCATTGCCGAACTGATAACGAACATAGCGGTCTGCAAAGTGCTTACACATTAACCGATAGAAAGCATACTTGCCTTTGGTGTTATGCAGCTGAAACCACACCACTAACCGGTTTAGCCAGCCTGGCAGGTTGCGCAAACTGCCAATCTGTTTCGACACCGTTAGCGCCCTGCCAGGCGCGATTGCTGCGAAAGGTCAGAATAGGTTTGCGATACTTTGTCGATAAACCACTGCTGCTGAATTTCCTGCGAACGGCGTTCCACTGCCATCGACATAATCACCACTGCACCATGGGCCGGCTCCCCGCCAAGCGTGGTAACGATTTGTTGTAGCTTGGTTTGTTGCTTGCCGGCGAAGGTCTGATCGCTTAACACATACCAACTGGCAATCAGGCGCAAATCACCGGCGGGCGAAGAAACTAATTCTAAAGCGAATGGCGTCTCATTATTGCTTGGTACATCAATAACCTCCACCCGGGTCCAACGATCCTGGTCATACAAACGATTTAAAGAGCTGACCAGCTCACCGTCCCCCGCGGCATAAAACGCCTGGTAAACCGTGAGTGGGGAAGCATAAGGCGTTGTTAATTGCTGATATTGCGCAACGGTTGGCGCTCTGAATTTGGCCTGCCAGGCTAACCAGTAAATTTCATCTTCGCTAAGCGCACTGGTCGGGTTTTGCGTGGCAAAGGCGAACTGTTGTGTTTGTTTGTCTGGTATTGCGCCAGCGATAAACTGATACCAGCCAGCCGCTAACAGCAATAAGGTACCAACCGCAAGTAAACCGCCTTTGGCCGCTTTGAGTGGCTTTTGGCGCAGAACAACAAGCTTAATATCATTGCTTTGCGGCGGTAATTTGTCGCGTAATAACTCGCCAATACCAATCAAACAAACAATAACGAAAGCAAAGAAAAACCAACCATAAATCAGATGATCAGCCCCTACGGCGTATTTCATATCAGACAAATGTGCAATCAATATGATGCCGTAAACCCGGACAATATTGGCAGCAATAGGAAAAATAACAGACAGCAAAACAAAAACCATGCGCCGTTTTGCACTGTACATATTGAGATACGCATACAGGCAGCCAATCACCAGAGAGGCAATGAAAAAGCTGATCCCTGAGCAAGCTTCGGCAACCAGAAACCGCCCTTTAGGAATTTCAATATACAGGCCACTGCGAAAAACCGGGATGCCGGTAAGCTCAAGTAAATCCACTGAAAAAGTGGCTGCTATTTGCTGTAAATAAGGTACCAGCTCCTCCCCAATCGGGATACAGAAGAGAATAAACAGTAACGGGAATAATATCTGCCAGGCGGCTTTATTGCCAAGCACCATCCATATCAGTACTGGTAACAAACCAAACATCGCTGCATGCATAAATAATTGGACATCGCCCGCCAGTCCTATGGCATACAGTGCTACAGCAGGAAGAATAAGCACCGCCACCCAATAATTTGGTTTAACGGGCTGTGCCAGTAACGCCTTGCGTTTCAGATAAATGAGAAAAAATGCGCCGGGAATAACAAATAAGCAATGGTTGAAAATGTCGGAGTTGTACCAGATATCAAAGGCGGTAACCAAGCCCAGATGAAATACCGCAGCCCAGGCCAGTAAAACAAGAATTACTGGTGACATTAAGGCAATAAAGGCCTGGTTGATTTCCTTATCGCTGTTACCTGCGACTGCTTGCTCCTGCATGATTTACCACCGCGATATTATTTAAGTTCGTAAGCGTCTTGCATTGTACCCCAGCGATAATCAGCCAGAAGTTGTTTCAGTTTGCCTTCCATTTTGCTCAGATTTATGTAGTGGCGCACTTTAGACTTCAGCGGCGCCTCATTGATTCGAGGCTGATCGGGGTCAATTTCCCATGGATGGAAATAAAAACTATAAGGCGCAGATTCCGTCTGCATAAAGCGTTCGATTCGTTTTCTCGATAACCAATAGGGGTACAAACGGAAATACCCACCGCCACCGATCCCCACGTTTTTACCTTTCTTAATAATTGTCGGCACCGGAATTTCTGTAATGCCTTCTGGTCGCTCATGCTTGAATCGTGGCCAGTCGGGCACACCATACAGATCGTGTACAACCGGGTAAGTACTCGAGGAATAAGTAAAGCCAAGCTCAACCAGTACTTCGTAAATCCACTGGTTAGAATCATTAACAGAGAAACTGGGCGCCCGGTAGCCTTTTATCGCCACGCCGCCTGCATCTTCTAAAATACGCTTACTGGTTTGTACATCATCGATAAAAGCCTGGCGGTCCATAGTCGTCGCCCGCCGGTGATTTAAACCATGGCTGGCTAATTCATGACCCTCATCAACAATCCGCTTTATCAGGTTCGGGCAGCGTTTGCCCACCCAACCCAGAGTAAAAAATGTCGATTTGACATTATGCTCGCTGAAGATGTCTAACAAGCGGTTGGTGTTATCCTCTACTCTCAATGGAATTTCCGGCCAGTCTGCTGGCGTAAAAACCGATTCAAAGGCAGACACCTGGAAATAATCTTCCACGTCAACGGTCATGGCGTTTAAGCGAGAATCTGCAGTACCCACGGTTATCGTCCTTTGCCAAATAAGACTATCTCTACGGTACGTATCAGAATAAGGATGTCTAACAACAGACTCTGGTGTTTCACGTAGTATAAATCGAATTTCAGTTTTTCCATGGAATCTTCAACGCTTGCCCCATAGGGATAATTTAGCTGAGCCCAGCCAGCTAAACCAGGCTTAACGTTGTGCCGCTGATTATAATAAGGCACTTCTTTGACCAGTTGCTCAACGAATTCAGGGCGCTCCGGACGTGGCCCGATAAAAGACATCTCGCCTTTAAATACGTTTATCAGCTGCGGTAACTCATCGATGCGGTATTTGCGGATAAAAGCCCCAATACGGGTCACCCGGTTATCATTTTTACTCGCCCATTTTGCCCCATCTTTTTCAGCATCGGGCCGCATACTGCGAAACTTAATAATTTTAAATAACCGACCGTTTTGCCCCACCCGTTCCTGTTTATAGAAAACCGAGGTTTTGGTTCTGCGCCCATCATCAAGATAAATGATCATCGCCGTGATAAGCATAAACGGCCAGGCAAAAAACAACACAAACAGGGCCAGGATAGCATTCATTGAGTAGTCCAGAGCATCACGTAAATAGTTTTGCGAATGGAAACCATTGGAATAAATTACCCAGCTTGGATACATCAGATTGACTGCAATCTGGCCTGTCTCCCGTTCCATAAAATCCAGCAAATCGGTAATTTCAATACCTCTTAAGCGGCAATCAAAGAGGATCTCTATAGGTAACGTACCGCGGCGTTGGTCGCAGGCAATAACAATTTCTTCAATGTCATTTTCCACCACAAAATTACGCAAGCTTTCATCCACTTTTACATGAATGATTTTTTCGTTTCTGATGCCGTCTTCACGATTATCCCCGGGTACTGGTACAAACCCTAATAGTTCAAAACCCAGACGGTCAACATCGCGGCGCATGCGCTTTTCAATAATTGAGGCCCGCTCACCCGCACCTAAAACAACCAGACGAACGCGACCCAAACCAAGTAAGCCAAGACGGTTAGTAAAGTAACGGAAAAACACCAGCGCAATAATATTGAGACAAATGGCGGTGGGCAGATAATAAGAATGCATATCCAGCGAAGCAAACAAAGTACCTGTAAGTATTTCAACAATAAAATAACTCAGGCCTAAACTTACGAATATCCGCCGGATGATTCCCCTGAAGGTCTCTCTTAATTTGGCTTCGTAAAGACCCACTGATAAAGAGCAGAGCAACACTGATAGTGTGATGAGGAAAATGTTGATAGTCAGATTTTCTATATCGGGTTCTGCTATCAAATTTAATTGAACCAGAATAAAACTGGTAATGTAGCCCACGTACGAAACAAGCAAAGCTTCAGTGATAACCAACGCGTTAGAACGCTTATTTTGTCTGTTTTTTGCAACTGCCATATTGTCTTTTACCAGCCTGTTATTGACGTAATTTCCGCTGTCGGGATTTATGATATGACATTTTTTTTGAATGAGATAGACTAATTGCACACTATCGCATTATATTAGTGGCTAAATTTTAACAACAGACTTCAAAAGTCTGCTAAGTTGAGACGTTACCCGTCAATTAATTTGTTAAGTACAGGATAGAAAAGCATGGAAAAGGTAAATACCAGGTTATTACTCGTTGCGGCTGCACTGGGAACTTTACTGACCGGATGTAGTGGTACCAGCAGTCTGCCCCAGGCTACCACCCGTCCCTCACTAACCACGGATGTTAATGACTACAAATATCTGATTGGCCCTGGTGATAATGTGTCAATTTTTGTTTGGCGAAACCCTGAAATTTCTGGCAGCTTCGTTGTTCGCCCGGACGGAAAAGTTACTACAGCACTGGTTGAAGATTTGGATGTTTCAGGCCGCACCCCAACAATGCTGGCTCGTGAAATTGAAGAAAAATTAGCTACATACATCAACAACCCACGCGTCACGGTTAGCGTAAATGGATTTTCAGGACCGCTAAGTGAACAGGTCCGGGTAATTGGTGAAGCCACTAATCCCAGAGCGATTAATTTTACTGAACATATGACTCTGCTTGACCTGATGATTTCAGTAGGTGGTTTAACGGAGTTCGCCGATGGCAACGATGCCAAGCTAATCCGAGTGGTTGATGGGCGTCAGAACACTTACAAAATCGCTATCGATGATTTGATTCGTGATGGTGATATTTCAAAAAATGTGGATATGTTACCTGGTGATATCGTTATTATTCCAGAAGCATGGTTCTAGAGATCAGAATCGTAATCACTGTGTCTAATTTGCGGTAAACGGACGAAATCATGCAGGAATTGCAACAAACAATAGATATGATCCTCGATTATATTCGCGGGATCTGGTTGAAAAAACGGTACGTAATGCTTTGTTCATGGCTAATCTGCCCGATCGGGTTTGGTTACGTAGCGATGATGCCTGACGTATACAAATCTGAAGCGGTGGTGTTCGTTGACACTCGCTCTATGCTGCAACCTCTGCTAAGTGGCCTGGCAATACAAACCAACCCCCAGCAGGAAATTGCGATGATGGCTCAAACGTTGTTGAGTCGTTCCAACATCGAAATAATTGCCCGCGAGTCAGACCTGGATATTACGGTAAATACCGCTGACGGGTACACAAACCTGATTAATGCGCTCAGTAATAATATCAGGTTAAACAGAACCGGCAGAAACAACATCTACAATATTTCCTATTCAAACCGTAACCCCGAGCTGGCTAAACGAGTCGTTCAGGAAACGCTGGATTTATTTGTTGAAGGAAGCCTGGGGAACAACCGTCGGGATACAGACACTGCGAGTCGCTTTCTGGACGAGCAAATTTCAGAATACGAAACCCGCCTTATTGAAGCAGAACAACGTTTGGCCGATTTCCAACGCCGTTACAATGACATACTGCCTGTGTCCGGCTCGTTTTACTCGACCCTCCAGGGGGCTACCGGTAACTTAGAAAATACTCAACTGCAAATAAGAGAGCTGCAACAACAGGTCACTTCTCTTAAGAGCCAGATGAGTTCTGGTCGGGCGACCGATGGCTTTGACGTCCGTCAGGGCGACAATACACCAATCATAACAACGCGTTACGATAACCGTATAAAGTCGCTGGAAGAAAAAATTGATCAACTTAAACTTCGCTTCACCGACCAGCATCCTGACGTCATTGAAGCTAAGAACTTACTGGCTTCTCTTGAAGAGTCACGCCAGGAAGAAATTAAAGCGTACTTCAGTGCAACCGGTGATGAAGGTAACGATGCTAACCTAAGTCCGTTGGCTACCGAGTTAAAGCTTGAAATCAGCCGATTAGAGGGGCAAATCGCTTCGTTGCGGGTGAGAGAGAGTGACTTTGAAGCTAAAATCCAGGAGTTACGCAATAAAATTGACCTCGTCCCACAAATTGAAGCTGAAGCAACCGCTTTAAACCGTGACTATGGCATTACCAAACAAAAGTATGAAGAATTGCTGCGCAGAAAAGAGGCAGCAGAATTGTCACGTCGAGCTGATGTATCCTCTGAGGAACTTCAATTCAGAATCATCGAACCGCCTTTAGTTCCATCGAAACCTACCGGTCCGAAACGACTGATGTTCTACACCGGTGTATTAGTGTTAGGCTTCGGTGTCGGCATTGCTCTGGCCTTTGCTTTGAGTCAGTTAAGACCTGTACTGGTTCGAGGAAGACAGCTAACAGCCCTTACCTCTTTCCCTGTACTTGGTGCTGTAACACACCTGAATTTGAAGCAAATCCAACGTCGTAACAGAATCCGGGTATTTGTTTTCATCTTATCATCCGGTGCGATCGTGTCGATGTATGCTATTCTGCTAGCCGCAGAGTTAGCAAATGTTAACCTGGTGGAGAGGTTCTTATAATGGCTAATAATACAATAGAGAAAGCCTTACAGCGGCAAAAAGAAGCTGCCGCTAAGCGGGCTGCAGAACAAGCCGAGAGCCAGGAAGAAAGCAAATCTTCAACGATTGAGCGCACCGTAGAAAAACAACAGATTTCTGCATCTGAACCCCAGAATGAGAAGCCGGTTAATAGCAAAGTGGTCGAAAAGCGTAAAGCGGGTGCAGCGGTAAATGCCGATAATGAAGCATTAAATTTAACCATTAACCTTGAAGAATTAGATGAACGGGGTTTTGTTTCTGTTAGCAACGCGCGCAAATTAATCAACGAAGAATACCGTGAAATTAAACGCAAGTTGCTACGAAATGCTTTCGGCGCCCTGTCTAAGACATTGAAAAACAGCAACATCATCATGGTGAGCAGCGCCCGTCCATCCGAGGGTAAAACCTTCACGGCTATCAATCTGGCGTTAAGTTTTGCCGCTGAGCAAGATAAAACTGTTTTGCTGGTTGATGCTGATGTACTCAAACCAAACGTCACCAGAACTTTACGGGTCAATCCGGGTGAAGGGCTAATGGAATATCTTTTGGATGAGAACAAGGATATTTCGGATGTGCTTTACCGTACGAATGTAGATAAGTTACGAATTATACCGGCAGGTCAAACCCACCATTTGTCCACTGAGTTATTAGCCAGTGAGCGCATGAACTATACGATTGACGAATTTTCTAATCGTTATCCGGATCGGATTGTAATTATTGATACGCCACCACTTATCGGTATCAACGAATCAGCCGTTCTGGCAAGTTTTGCAGGACAGGCAGTGATTGTTACCGAGGAAGGCCGGACTAAGCTCAACGATATTAACAGTATAGTCGATCGCTTAAACCCGGACATGGCGGTAGGATTTGTGGTGAACAAAGCAGTAAATGAAAGTGCCGACAATGGTAATTACTATGGCTACTACTACGGTAGTGGACCTTCTGATTAAACAGCGATAAAGGATAGCTTGTGGAAAGGATTAAAACATTTCGCCCGGCAATTATCGCAACATTAGTCGCGGCAACTTTCAGTGCTAACTTGTATGCTGACGTTCAGTTCAGAGGCTCAGTTGAAGCTTCGTTGGTCAATCAGTCTTTTGATACAGACAGTACAAGTGCTCGTTATGAAGATCGAAACACTATTCAGATCGCGCCGACATTGACCGGTCTTTATACCAGTAAGAAAGCCAACGCCAGTGCGTCAGCAACGCAGCTTTATCAGCGTTTTGATTTCGACGGTGGCAGTCGCTCAACAAACTTTACTGAATTTGAATATGCAGGCAACCTCAACATTATAGACAATGTGTTGCAAGTTTTTGGTCAGGGCTCACAGGGTTACCGTTCCTTCCGGCCAGAAACCTACATTTCGTCTGACTTTCTGCTGAACTCCGATGATTTAACCAAAATCACCTCTCATAGTGCAGGGGCTTCTTTGAATATTCCCCGCGGTAATATCTGGGGATTAGGCGTTACAGGGCGCTATTTTGAGACCCGCTCAGATAACACATTGGAAGAAGCTGAAAACGGTTCTGCTTCGCCCTTTAATCAGTTTATCAATTCAAAGGGTACATCGGCTAACGCTACTTTGGTTAATGGTAACTGGTTCAGAAACAGTTACTGGAACGTCAACGCCGCTTTTCAGAGTACGGACAGACAAGATCGCGGCACATTTGAGTCGCTCAGAGCAAATGCTCAGCTCGGCTTTAACTTATATAAAGATTTTGGTGTGCTGATTACCGGTACTCACGAAGAGAACGATATCGACGGTGAGCTGTCAAATTTTTTAAACCGGTATAACAATCAGTTTGCAAAGTTTGATACCTACGGAGCTGGTATCAATTACCGGCCTGCTGAAGGCCGCTTTTTCAATGTCACGTTAAACAAAATTGTCACAGACGGCGAAGATGACGGTAAAACCTTTGTGGGTGTTTCTACAAGCTGGCAATTTACTCCCCGTACCAGTATTCAAGCCGATTATGGCCGGCGCTACTACGGTGACGCGGGAAGCTTTACTTTAAATTATGGGACCAAAAGAGTTCGTTCAGCGGTTAACTACCGAGAGAGTACCACTTCGTTTTCTCGGTTGATGTATGACGTCGTCGATGCAGGTACTTTTGTTTGCCCGGCCGGAGCAGTCGATATTATTGACTGCTTTCAACCGGATACCCTCGATTATGAGATGCAAGCCGGAGAACAGGTTGTTCAATTTAGTCAATTGGTCAGTGAGTTAACGGATCAGGTTATCCTGCGTCGTCAGTTAGGTGCCAGTATAGGATTTCAAAGGCGACGGCTTAAAATATCAACAGACTTCAGGTATATCGACACTGATTACAGTATTGATGACAGACAGCAAATCCAAAAGCAAGTGGGTGTGACGGGTAACCTGCAAATGGGCAGCCGAAGCTCACTTTACAGCCGTATTCAGTATACTCAAATGGACAATACCATTAACGGAAGCAAAACTGAGAACGATACCAGAATTTATTCGATCGGCTGGAGCACACGTTTGTCCCGCGGCTTATCGGTCAGTACCGATTTACGCTATCTGGACGGCGGAACCAACAACGCTGTAGGCAGAGAGTCTCTGGACTTAAACGAAACCCGCATCTCGCTTAGCATGACGTATAACTTCCAAAGTAACAGACAATAAAAAAGCCCTGACGGGCTTTTTTATTCATTAATCATCCGACTTAAGGCGAACATAAGTCCGGTACTTCTTCTTCAACAACTTATCGATATACTGCGTTAATTTTATTTTATGGCTAATGGCATCGTCCAGGGCATCGACCAACTCCCCTAACATCGCTTTGTAATATTCAGCGTCCTTCACTTCGTTTCCGTTAGGCGTTATGAGACGCTGACGAGGCACACTATCTGACGCTTCCTGGCTATTATCCTGAGCGTCTTCCGACACGTCCTCGCTAACCACCTCATCCTCTTTTACTTCCGGTGAGTCAGGTACAAACATTTCTTCACGCACTTCATCGATGACCGAATCAACGGCTTGCTCATCGAGGACTTCCAGTTCTTCAAGGAACCCAAACAACAGGATACGGTCCATCAGCGTATTGATTTTACGTGGGACGCCGCGGGTAAACTTGTAGATATGCTCATAAGCATCGCTGGAGAATAACTGAGAGCCATTCCAACCAGCATGTTGCAGCCGGTATTCAATGTATGACTGCACCTCTTCCAGCGTCAGTGGTGCCAAATGGCAGGAAGCCACAATCCGCTGACGAAACTGCTCCATATTGGGTGCTCGCAGTATCGGTTGAAGCTCTTCCTGACCTAATAAAAAGCTCTGTAGTAATGGCTTTCCGGCTTGCTGGAAATTCGACAACATGCGTAATTCTTCAATGGTCTCAAGCGGCAGATTCTGAGCCTCGTCTACCAGCAGCAATGCGCGGCGGCCCTGGGCACTGAGAGCAAACAGATAACCTTCCAAATCCTTAAGAATGTCGGCTTTGGTTTTGCCGGCCACATCAATTTCAAACTTGGCCGCCACCATTTTCACCAGTTCATCTGGTGAAAGCTTAGGCGTAACAATTTGCGCCGCAACAATGTCGTCTTCGATATCAGCCAGCAAGCTGTTAGCAATTGTGGTTTTTCCGGTACCGATATCGCCGGTGATCACAATAAAGCCTTCAGCCTGAGATAATCCGTACTGTAAATAGGACATCGCACGCTTGTGCCATTTACTGGCAAAGAAAAATGCGGGATCCGGGGTCAACTGAAAAGGCTTGGAGTTAAGTCCGTAATAACTTTCGTACATGTAATGCTTCTACCGCTGTTATTGCGCCGGCGCCTTATGCACCCAACGCGTTTTCCCTAGCTTATCCTAAAGCGCCAAAGTGTGCATTAAATCAACACCGAAAATCGTCAGGATTTAGCATAACTTTGCTGCTTTACAATCGTCTCAATTATACCCGTGGTCGATACCCCTTCTTCAAAGTGCAATACCTTCACCACACCGCCACTATCCAGCACTTCCCTGCCACCGGCGATTTCCTCAACTTTATAATCACCGCCTTTTACAAGCACATCCGGTAAAATCCCGGCAATAAGACGCTGTGGGGTTTCCTCACTGAAAGGCACAACCCAATCAACAGCGCTGAGTCCGGCCAGCACCGCCATCCGGCGTTGTACCGGGTTAACTGGTCGGCCAGGGCCTTTTAATGCCTGTACCGATGCATCGGTATTCACCGCAACAATCAGGCGATCGCCCAGCTTCGCTGCGGCATCCAGGTATGACACGTGGCCGGCATGTAAAATATCAAAGCAACCGTTAGTCATAACAACTTTCTCACCCCGCTGTTTAGCAGCGGCTACGGCAAGGGCCAGCTGTTGCTCCGTCATTACACCGCCATCGGGGTGATTGTGCTGCCCGGCAGCCACAGCCAGCTCGGTGGTGGTGACCGTTGATGTCCCTAACTTACCCACCACTATACTGGCGGCAAGATTTGCCATTACGCAGGACTGTTGCAGGCTCTCTCCCGCAGCAATGCAAGCGGCCAGTGTCGAGATGACCGTATCACCGGCGCCGGTTACATCAAACACTTCCTTGGCTTTAGCGGGCAGATGAAATTCGGCTTCGTCTGGTGCAAACAGCGTCATACCCTGTTCTGAACGAGTGACCAGTAATGCGTCCAGTGCCAGTTCCGAACAAAGCTTATTGGCCAGTTCAACCAGGTGCTGCTCGCTATTCACTTCGCCCATAACGGCGGTGAATTCCGCCATGTTAGGCGTAATAAGCGTGGCGCCGTGATATTTTCTGAAATCGGTACCTTTGGGATCTACCACAACCGGCTTGTTTTGGGCTTTGGCAAGCTCAATGAGGCGCGCAGGATTACTTAGCGCCCCCTTGGCGTAATCTGACAGGATCACCAAATCATGTTCAGCAAGGGCAGTAGTAAACTGGCTTTCCAGCAATGTTTTATCCACATCGGCAAAAGAGCGCTCAAAGTCCATTCTCAGCAACTGCTGATTGCGGCTCATGACTCTGAGTTTGGTGATCGTATCGAAACCGTCACAACGGCTGAAATGACAATCAATACCATAGCCCAGCAGCCGTTTTTCCAGCACATCTGCATTTGCATCGTTACCGGTCATCCCCAACAGGGTAACTTTAGCCCCCAGTGTCGATAAGTTAATCGCCACGTTGGCCGCGCCACCGGGGCGGTCTTCCGCGTCATTAATGTTAACTACCGGTACCGGCGCCTCAGGTGATACCCTTGCCGTTGCACCGCTCCAGTAGCGATCCAACATTACATCACCAACAACTAATACTTTGAT